>JAFGLB010000186.1 GCA_016928255.1 Bacteroidota bacterium | reverse complement strand
TCCTTATAATTGAAATTATGCATCACGCGGCGGATAACGGATTCGGCATTCTGCCACCCGGTAATTTCATCCGGAAGTATATCTTTTGTGCCTTTTATCGAACGGAATTTCAAAATGTGCAGCCTTTCCTGCAATATTTATAATTTGACCGGCAGGGTATTGATATGAAATGCAAATGTCCGTACAGCTATCCCTCGGTAATAGCTGCCTCTTCTTGCCGAAATAATTCGAGGATATCTTCGGGTGTTTCCGCTTCCAGCAATTGTTTCCTAAAATCTTCGTTATTCATCAGGCGGGAAATCCGGCTTAGAAGCTTTATATGCGGACCGACCATATTATCCCTTCCGACAAGAAGAAATATGAGCCGTACCGGTTGATCATCCAGTGATTGATAGTCGATGGGTTGTGCCGTAACGGCGAATGCCGCAACGATATCGCTGACCGCATCTGTTTTTCCGTGCGGGATTGCGAATCCCGACCCGACCCCTGTAGACATGATTTTTTCCCGGTCGAAAATAGCTGTCCGCATCCGTTCCTTATCTGAAACCTGTTTCTGGGAGCCGGCAAGTTCTATCATTTCATTGATTATTTCTTCCTTGGATGAACCCGGAAGATTAGTACGTACAACTGATTCATTAAGTATATCTGTAATTTTCATTATGGTCTCCGAAATAGCACAGTCGCATTATGAATGCATAAAACACGCTTCTGATTTTAAGCGTATTATATATAAGATTGCAGATTTTCTGTCAAAATACAAATTAAATTACAAATCTTCCCTTTGCCCGCTCTCAACCCAGCCTTTAATAAGATTTTCGTATTCTTTTGCCAGGCTTTCCGCCGCTGATATATTGCTGGATTCAGCGTTAATGTGGAACATGGGCCGAGCGCGGTCCGGATTCAGCAGGATTGATGTATACTCGCCGATATTCTTCGGATAGAGCTTGATGCCGTCTATCAGGTCGCGCTTGATTTTTTCGGATTGTTCTGTAAGTTTCCGCAATACTCGCCCCTTCGTATGCCAGGGGCAGGAAATATTTTTCTTGACGAAATGCAGCTTCGGTGTTTCTTTATCGAGCTGGCCGACCCGTTTTTTTGTTTTCGCAATGCATTCCAGCAGTTTTGAAATAGAATACATGCCGTCTGAAGCAAACAGGAACTCGTTGAAAATGAATCCGCCCTTGGTGCCGCCGACGAATTTAATATCCTTATCTGTTGTCGCATCCATCAGTGCAAGGTGACTGTCGCGCGTCTTTATTACTTCCAGGTTGAATTCTTTCGCAATAATATCAATTTCTCCGCTTGCAGATATAGGCACGGCAAACTTATGAATATCGTTCTTTGCCAATGCCATGAATTTTACCATCAGAGTCAGCAGGCGGTCATTATCAATAATGTTTCCATGTTCATCGACAATGAATATCTTCTCAGCTCCTGCATCGAACATGCAGCCGATATCGTATTTCAACGATGTAACCACATAAGACAGCTGGCGCAATGATTCGTCGAATTCCTCTTTAGTCCGCGTGATTTTCCGGCTGTCGAGATATGCATTAAGTGCGACCACCTGGACATTCATATTGCCGAGAATGTTAGGGAATATTGTAGAAGCTATTCCATTTGAATAATCAATTACCAGTTTCAGGCCTGCAGATTGAATGGCTTCCGTATTGACAGTTTCTAAAAACCGCTGAACATAGCTTTCCGTGGTTCGTTCCGGAAATGATATTGAACCCACCTGACTGTGATGTGCCCGGTTAAAATCCTCGCCGAAGAACAATCTTTCCAATGATTTTGTTTTGCTTGACGGCAAATCTTTCCCATGCTGGTCGAAGAATATTATGTCAGAGCTGTTTTTGTCGAACGGAGATTTACGAACGTGGATACCGCCGCATTCCTTTCCGGTCCGCAGTTCATGACGTACAATTGGGATTGAAGTAGTGCGTAAATCAATGCAATGGATGCCGGCAGACATCAGGCCTGACATGATGGACCGGCTTATCATCCGGGATACGTTATCGGAATCGCGGCTTGTAACGACAGTCGATCCTGCTCCGACAAGCGCCCCGAAAGTGGCTCCTAATTTAGCGCCGAATTCAGGACTGATCTCGATATTAGAAAGACCAGTCACACGCGCGTCCGTGAATAATTCGCGCAGCCATTTTTCTTCCCATACAAGACTGCGCGTTACTATCGAACTGTCTTCAACATTTTTATTAGGCCAGAGTTTTATATTTGAAAGCAGCTTGCTGTTTTTTCCTATTATGCATGAATTGCCGATAAATACATTTTCAAGGATGGTAACGTCGTCGCTTATAATACACCTGCTTCCTACAACGTCAAGCGATAATTCTGAACGGGCGCCAATCTTTGATTTGCTCCAGATTACTGAATTGCGAACCACGCAGCCCGGGAAGATCTCGCAATCGTCTCCTATAACAGAATTGCTGATAACCGCTCCGTTATGTATGCGGCAATTCTTTCCGATAATACTTGTTCCTGTAAGATGCCGCGAGTCGGCTTCCATTATTGTTCCATCACCGATGATAAGATTGTCTTTTTTATTCCCCTCAATATTTAGCTTTACAACCCCGCGGAGCGCATCCATATGTGCATCCTGGTATTCATTCAGGCTTCCTATATCTTTCCAATAGCCTTTGGCAATATAACCATAGAGACCCATGTCTCGTTTCAGGAGCGCTGGGAAGAGGTTTTTGCCGAAATCGAATTCTTGTTTTTCAGGAATGAGCTCCAGTACTTCCGGTTCAATGATATATATTCCTGTGTTAATGGTGTCGCTGAATACTTCTCCCCATGACGGTTTTTCAAGAAAACGCGATATTTTGCCGTCTTCTTTTGTTAAAACTACGCCGTATTGAAGCGGATTGGTTACCCTAGTAAGCAGCACTGTAGCCTTTGCTTTCTTTTCTTCATGAAATCGGATAGCCGCTGTCAGATCGAAATCGGTCAGGACATCGCCGCTTATTATTAAAAAACGCTCGTCCAGGAAATCTTTGGCATTACGCACGCTCCCTGCAGTGCCGTAATCTGCTTCCGCTTTTCTATACTGCATATTGACGCCAAAAGTACTTCCATCTCCGAAATAACTCGTTATAGCGTCAGGCTGGAAAAAAAGTGTGGAGACAATATCCGTCATATTGTGCATTTTAAGCAGTTCCACAATATGCTCCATGATCGGTTTATTAACCATCGGGACCATGGGTTTTGGAATGTCGCTGGTAAGAGGACGCAGGCGTGTTCCAAAACCGCCGGCCATTATGACTGCTTTCATAAGTCTTTCCGATAACATGTATTTCTGAAAATTTTTCTATTGGGAAAAAGGTATGTAAAAAAAAATACTGCCGCAAGCAAACGATAAATGTAATCGCAAAATGGCGTTTTAAAGCTTTTTTAATGTTATAAATAATTAATATCAACATAAATTGTTGACTTTTCGGCACAAAACTGGTAAATTTAATGAAATTTGAGGGCAACTTATAAGACTCTCGAGACTCAATGACAGACGCCCGGAAGTTCAATACATTCTTTTCCTGGATGCATGCGTTAACGCTGGCAGAGGAAATGATTGTAGTGGTGGGCGTCATTTCATTTTTTGGGGGACTTGTTCTCTCGGCTACATTGATGAAGGTTGTACTTCTGTTGTTGTCTGCCGTGCTGATTGCATATGTAATCATTAAAGTCGGTAAACGCAGAGGATTTTTTATCCAGGAAGCAGATGAGGAAAAGCATTCTCTCACATCAGAGGAGTCAAATATTCGGATGAAGAAACTCGTTTTTGACGATTTTCAAGTCAGCGGAAAACAGTACCAGGTTGATTTTGTAGATGAACCGGAACAACCGCAGCCGATATTTCATGAGCAGGAAGATATGCCGCTGGAAAAAAAAGAAACAGAAAAAACAACGATAACCGTGTTCGAGTTCAACGAGTTTATTGAAGCTCCAGGCGCGGGACAAAATGCTGAAGAAGGTCCACGGACCGAATTCAATGCCTTGATTCAAAGAGTTTTGAGTGTTGTGAAAGACACGCATTTCGCCTATACCGTTGCTCTTTTCTGGATAAACAGGGAAAAACAACAGCTGATTCTTGAAGGTCATAATACGAACAGCGATAAATTTATGACTAACAGACGGCTGCCGATCGGTTCTGATGTTGTAAGTCAGATTGCAGTAAACGGCAAACCGCAAATTGTCAGTTTTGTGGATGAGCTGGGTCAGAACGATATGCTGCCGTATTACGAGGCAATAGATAAAGTAAGGACTTTTGTAGGAGTTCCGATATTCTTCAGCGGAATTTCATCGCAGGATCCCGTCGCAGTACTTACTCTTGACTGCATTGAAGCGGATGCCTATGGCAATGAAACAATAACATCATTGGCACAAATTGCCAAATTGATTTCAACACTCATCCGTAGTTATACATCAAAATATGATTTGCTTCTGGACTCTGAAGTGTTAAGATCCATCAGCAGAATGCGCGAGCAATTGAGCATTGATTTCGGAGCTCATTCTATAACACGTTCGCTTGCCGAGGAGGCATCCAGGCTTGTTCCATGGGATTATATATCGGTGATTTTATTTGATGACAGCAAGAAATCCTGGGTTGTCCATAACCTGCTTAACAGGATGAACGATCCTTATGTTCCGCTTATGAGCGAACTGGATCCGCAGAATAGTATGGTTATCAGCGTTATACAGACAAGCGTTCCGAAAATAATCGATGATTTATCAGCGGCTTCAGGACCGAGATTCTATCAGGCTGAAAGATGTGAGTCCAAGGGTGCAATGGTTATAGTGCCGCTGAATTCATTAAGCCGCTGTTACGGCGCCCTGGTTGTAGAAAGCAAAGATCCGAAGACATACTCAGATGCAGACATCAAGCTTGTCCAAAAACTCGCCGAGACCGCTTCCTGGGCATTGGAAATCCTGAGCCTTACGGAAATAATGAATAATTATGTCTCTCTGGATGAGACGACCGGCGTTTCAACGCGGAAAAGTTTTATGAGCCGTTTGCATGAAGAAGTGCAGCGTGCGAACGATTTTTCAAATGACCTGTCATTGGTGATGATTTCAATAGACCGTATGGACGACCATATCTCGCGCTACGGCCGGGAAGCTTTTGATTTTATACTGCAGAATGTCGGCCGGATGATAAAGGTTTCAATTCGCCCGTATGATGTTGTCGGAAGATTCGATTTTAATTGTTTTGTTGTTCTTTTAGTCAATACGACATCAAATGAAGCATCCTTATGGGCCGAGAAGATAAGGAAGAATGTTGCCAGCAATATACTGAACATAGAAAATAAGAGTTTTTCAGTAACGATCAGTGTGGGTGTTGCTGGTGCAGATGACGAAACATCCGATGTCGATTTGCTGGAAAACACAAACCGCGTTCTTCAGAAAGCGATTGAAGCGGGCGGTAATATTATAAGAGTGTATTAATAACGATGTATTTTTTTTATTTGGAGAGGTAGATGGCAAAACAAACAGATTTTGCGGATAAAGTAAAAAAAGCCGGTCAGGATAAAGGAAATAAGTGCCCAAAGTGCGGTGCTGTAAAAACTCCGACGCTCCTGGTGCAATCGGTACGTTCGGCGCATGGCTCCTACCGGTTTAACCGGCAGCGAGTTCAATTATGCAAATGCAACGAAAAGGAAATTTTAGGATAATTGGTTTAAATCCTCGCAATGCACATCCTGGATTGCATTGAAACAGAAGAAACTTATACTAATTGTTCTTGACAGCGTTGGCGTCGGCGAATTACCGGATGCAGATATTTACGGAGATAGGAACGTCAACACAATTTCAAATACAGCAAAAGCGGTGAACGGCCTGCGGCTGCCGAATCTTGCTTCTTTAGGAATCGGTAATTTAACAGACATCAAAGGCGTGCCGAAAACGGATAGTGCATCAGGTTGTTATGGAAAAATGGCTGAAGCATCGGAAGGCAAGGACAGTACAATTGGTCACTGGGAGATCGCAGGCATTATTACACGGCAAAAATTCCCGCTGTATCCAAACGGTTTTCCTGAAGAGATTCTTAGGACATTTGTTCGCGCCGCAGGCTGCAAAGGCTGGTTAGGAAATAAACCCGCGTCAGGCACAGAGATAATCAATGAACTTGGCGGCGAACATGTCCGTACTGGATTTCCGATAATATATACTTCAAGTGATTCAGTGTTTCAGATCGCGGCGCATCAGGATGTAATACCGCTTGAGCGTTTGTATGAAATATGCAGGATAGCCAGAGAACAGGTACTGGTTGGTGATAATCGTGTCGGCAGAGTGATTGCACGGCCTTTTATCGGAGAAAATGGCAGATATGTGAGAACACCCGATCGCAGGGATTATGCAGTTAAACCGCCGGCTAAAACCGTCCTGGATCTTTTAGCTGAAGATGATGTAATGACTACGGGTATAGGTAAAATAGATGATTTGTTCTGCGGCTGCGGATTGCAGGAAAAATTGCATACGGTTTCAAATGCCGGGACTATAGATAAGATAATCGAAACTGCTGGAACAATGAATTCGGGCCTCCTGTTTGCCAACCTGGTTGATTTTGATATGCTTTACGGCCATCGGCAGGATGCAAGTGGATATGCAAACGCGCTTGAAGAATTTGATAATAAACTGCCGGATATTCAGAATTGTATCAACGGCGATGATTTGCTGATTATTACCGCTGATCATGGAAACGATCCGACGGATCAGAGTACTAATCACACCCGGGAATATGTGCCGCTTCTCTGCTTCAGCAGGCGCGGAAAGAAAAATGTGAATCTCGGTACCCGAAGTACATTTGCAGATGTGGGCAAGACTGTAGGCGAATTTTTTTCTGTCAAAGAAACCGGATCTCTGGCAGGTGTCAGCTTTTTAAGTGAGATTTTTTAGGGGGAAACAAAAAGCGGTTTGCCGAGTCTAATGAATATATCACCGGGGGAATAGATTTGAATGTTTGTAGGAGTGTGAAATAACGCGGTTTCCGGCACATTAGAACTTTTTATGCTCCTTTTCGTGTTATAATATAGAATACTGGATACAATGCCGGAACTCCCGCAGTAATCCTGCGGGCAACAAAAGTTGAATCTTGATAAAGAGTAAAAAGTGAAAATAAGTAAACAATATACGAATCGCGAAAGCCAATCGCTTGATAAGTATCTTCAGGAAATCGGCAAAGTTGAATTATTGGTGCCGCAGGAAGAGATTGATCTTGCACGCCGAATAAAAAAAGGCGATCCCAGGGCGCTGGAGAAATTGACGAAAGCAAATCTGCGCTTTGTTGTCAGCGTGGCTAAACAGTACCAAAACCAGGGATTATCGCTCGGGGATTTAATCAACGAAGGCAACCTGGGACTTATAAAAGCTGCAAAACGCTTTGATGAAACCCGTGGATTCAAATTCATTTCGTATGCCGTATGGTGGATCCGGCAGTCAATTTTGCAGGCTCTTGCAGAACAATCGCGAATTGTCCGCCTGCCGCTGAACAGAGTCGGTGCACTTAATAAGATCGGTAAAGCGTTCAGCACCCTCGAACAGGAATTTGAACGTGAACCCAGTACCAGTGAGCTGGCGGAAGAGCTTGATATGTCGCTGTTTGAAGTATCGGATACTCTGAAAATATCCGGCAGGCATCTGTCGATGGATGCACCTTTCGCACAAGGTGAGGATAACCGGCTGCTCGATGTAATTCAGGATAACCGCCAGCCGACACCTGATTCCGGATTGCTGGAAGAATCATTGAAAAACGAAGTGAAACGCGCTCTGGCAACTTTAAGCGAACGGGAAGCTCAGGTGATAAAACTTTACTTCGGCCTGGATTCGGAACATTCGCTGACATTGGAAGAAATCGGTGAAAAATTCAATTTAACACGGGAACGCGTCCGGCAGATAAAAGAGAAGGCAATCCGCCGTCTGCGTCATGCTTCTCGGAGCAAGGCGCTGCGCGCATACCTTGGATGAAAAACACGGAGGAATGGAAAAATTATAATGTTATCGGATTAAGCCCCGCGGTAGGCGGGGCTTTGTCATAAATAAAGCACTTACTTCAACGTGAACAGATATAACATTATTTTTATAATTGGCCTTGCTGCTGCAGTCTTCATACTTGAAGGATGCAGCGGATCATCGCCGAGGTTCAGAAGTAAAGAAAAAAGGACATCTTCCGCACCGCAGAAGCAAGGTCCGCGATTCTCTTCAAAAGAAGCCGAAGAAGAAATTAAAGAAACCGATAAAAAACCGGGCAAGAAAGAAATTGAAAACATTGCGAAAGGAAACCGTGATTTTCGCGAGGAAAAAAATGAAGCGATAAAACCGCTTGATGAAAGCAGGATGATGAGGGAAATCTCGAAATATATGGGAGTCTCGTACCTGCATGGAGGACTTACAATTGAAGGGATAGATTGTTCAGGATATACTATGATGGTTTACAAGAATTCATTGAATATCCAGCTTCCTCGTTCCAGTTATGATCAATCAAAGAGCGGCAAACCGGTCGAATTAAGCGAGCTGAAATTTGGAGACCTGATTTTTTTTAATACTACAGGAGAAAATGCTTCCCATGTTGGCATCTATCTGGGTGATGACTTATTTGCGCATGCGAGCGTTTCACTCGGCGTGACAATTTCTTCGCTTCAAAGCAGTTACTACGAGAAGCGGTTTGAATGCGCAAGAAGAATCGTTAAACAGTAAACAGTTTGTAGTCGAAAGCTTCCGCCAATCCGCCAAAAAGAAGGCGGACGCAAAAAACGCGAAAGCCGGCGGACAAGTCAGCTTTCGTAAAAGCGGTGATATGTGATAAGTAATTTGTGATAAGTGAAGAGTGAACAGTAAACAGTAAACAGTAAACAGTGAATAGTTGGAAGAGAAAACAGAATGTCTATACTTCCCATTTATATATTTGGTACTGAGGTTCTTAAGAAAAAAGCTCAGCCGGTCGATAAAATGGATGACTCGCTGGTCAAACTGATTTGCGACATGTTTGAGACCATGCGTAAAGCAAATGGTATAGGACTTGCAACCAATCAGGTCGGTGATCTTCGCAGAGTTATTACAATAGATATATCGGATGTCTCTGAGCCGAATGCCGAAGGAGAAATGGAGGATGCTGCGCATCCCACTTCGCCCGATCTTCCGCGTACGCTTGCGATTATAAATCCGGAAATAATAGAGGAAACAGGTTCATGGCCGATGGAAGAAGGATGTTTAAGCTTACCGGGAATACGCGGTGCAGTAGAAAGATCCGAAAAAGTGCGCATCCGTTTTCGCGACGGCGAATTTAAAGAACGGGAACTTCTAATTGACGGACTGCTTGCGCGTGTTTTCCTGCATGAATATGACCACCTAAACGGTGTCCTCTTTGTTGACCGTATCAATAAGGCAAAACGAAGTTTGCTGCTGCCGAAATTGAGGAAACTTAGAAAAGGAGAGATCGAGACGGATTATCCTGCAATTACCGCCGTCGAGGATTAAAATCATGCGAATCATCTTTATGGGTACGCCGGAATTTGCGGTTCCAAGCCTCCGTATCCTTCTAGAGCATTCATACGAGATACCGGCTGTCGTGACTGCACCTGATAAGCCCAGGGGACGCGGACAGCAGGTTTCTTTCACTTCAGTGAAAGAATTTGCCTTAAAAAAAAATATTCCGGTAATGCAGCCCGATAAACTTAACGATGCGTCATTTTCTGCTGAAATTAAAAAACTCCGGCCGGATATTATTGTCGTCGTTGCATTTCGTATTTTACCGCGTGAAGTGTACGGAATACCAAAACTCGGTTCATTTAATCTTCACGCATCTCTTCTGCCGAAGTATCGCGGCGCCGCGCCTATAAACTGGGCTATAATCAAAGGGGAAAAGGAATCGGGTGTTACAACATTTTTTCTGAATGACGAAGTAGATACGGGATCTATTATTCTGCAGAAACGTATACCTATCGGCCCGGATGATAATGCGGGCTTATTGCATGATGCGCTGTCTGCCGCAGGCGCTGAGGCCGTTCTTCAGACTGTACGTTTGATAGAATCGGGACAGGCACATCCGCAGGCTCAGGATAATTCTCTTGCATGTCCTGCACCCAAGATTTTTAAAGAAGGCTGCCGGATAGATTGGACTGGAACTACACAGCAGGTGCATGATTTTATACGCGGGCTTTCGCCTTATCCCGCTGCATGGACAACTCATATGAATAAACAAATCAGAATATTCCGCACAAGTATAATCAGTAAAGAATCATCAAACGCCGGAATTATACTGGAAAGAACTAAGGATAAACTGGAAGTAGGCACGGGCAGCGGGACTGTTGCTCTGCTTGAATTGCAGCAGGAAGGGAAGAGACGGCTTGATATCGAAGAATTTCTGAGGGGTTATTCGATTGAACCGGGCGATAAACTGATTTAATATTAAAGCCGGGAATAAATTGAAACTGGATATTTGTAACTTTAATTATTTCTAGTATATTTACGACAGCAATTATGGAATTACCGGCACCTAATCTGTGAAATCGGTTTTTTTTATGAAATCAAATTCAAAAAACAGAATACAGAATAAAGCAAAACATCTTTCGAAAGCTGTTCCTGAAAAGAAGAAAATATTGTCAGCAAAACTGGCCGGACTAATTGATCATACGCTTCTAAAACCGGATGCAACCTTACATGAAATTGAGAATTTGTGTAATGAAGCAAAAAAATACGGCTTTGCCAGTGTATGTGTAAATCCCGGATACGTGAAATTGTGCTGCGACCTGTTGAATTATTCGGATGTTAAAGTATGCACCGTAATAGGTTTTCCGCTCGGGGCAACTTCAACTGCCGCCAAAGTATATGAAGCTGAAAGGGCGATAAAACATGGTGCGGATGAAGTCGACATGGTTATCAATATCGGGATGTTGAAATCCGGTGAATACGACTATGTTGAGCATGATATAGCTGCAGTTGCCGAAACAGCCCACCGTATGAATGCGATTATTAAAGTAATAATTGAAACAGGATTGCTGAATAAAGACGAGATAATAAAAGCATGTGTATTGGTTAAACATGCGGGAGCTGATTTTATCAAAACCTGCACCGGATTTTCCAGGGGCGCGGCTAAAGCAGCAGATGTAGCTCTTATGAGAAAAGTGATCGGCCCGGAGTTGGGAATAAAAGCTTCCGGAGGTGTCCGTTCAAAGAAAAAAGCTCTTATGCTTATTGCAAGCGGTGCGACACGAATCGGGACGAGCTCGGGAGTAAAAATTATTAAAGGATAGAAAAAGAAGTCAGTGCTTATCAGATTAAAAGATAATTTTGTGAATCGTTTATCCCGCTGTATTCTTTTACTGCCGGCTGTTACGGTCTTCATATTCTGCGGCTGTGTCTCCTCGGAAGAGACAGGAGCGGGCGACAGGGCCGTATCTCCTGTCAGGGTGCCGGGCACAATGGATACAGCGCATGCTTCAATTGATCGGAATATTAATATGGACACCGGAAATAAATTGAATAACGCAGTTGATTACACAGATCCGTCTTTACGTATCGCTCCCAAGTTAAGAACAAAACAGGATACAGTGCGGGCTTCCATGATAAGAAAAAAGAAACCATCTGTTCGTCCGCGTATTACAATTGAACGCCCGGAACATCCGGTCTATACGGTTCAGATAGGCGCGTTTGCGCAGGCATCCAAAGCGTTAAATACGCAAAAAACCGCAAAGGATCGATTTGCTCATCAACCGGTTTTTAATAAATATATTAAGAATGCAAAAATGTACCGTGTGAGCATCGGAAGATATGAAAATCGCGAGGATGCTTTTGCGCTTGCAGATACTATGAAATTACAGTATCCCGATGAATACAATAAATGCTGGATAAACTTTATACCATAATGAAAATACGTATAGATATTTTTATCTTCTGCGCTCTCGTAATGCTGATGTCCGGATGTTCTTCATTCCTGTCGGATGGATATGAACAAAAAAGAATAAAAGACAGCGAGCGGTCCTTGGCGGCATACGAATCGACACTCAATCCTGCTGACTATGATCAGGAAGTTGAAATAGTCGAGAAAATACATGTTGAAGAGAAAAAACAAAGATCGCCGCTTGAAATTCCTAAAGACAACATGACTGCAGAGGAAGAAACTGCACAGGGATTTCGGATTCAGATATTCTCTTCTTCCGGTGTGGATGAAGCCAGCATGATAAGAGATGCGGCAATAGAGAAATTTTCAAAAGATTCTGTTTATATTATTTATGACGCGCCGGTTTATAAGGTACGCGTTGGGGATTTTATAAATCGTTTTGAGGCAAATCAGCGGCTGCCGGAATTCTCAGAAAAAGGTTATCGCGATGCTTGGATAGTACCCGACAGAATTATCCGGCGAAAAGCATTGCATCTTCCTGCGGGCAAGTAATAATTCTTCAGTTATAACCTGTATCTCGCAATAGAAATAAATACTCTTTATTCTAATTGATAGCTGCCGCAGCGTGGATTCAATGAAGATTTCTGAGCTTAGATTTTTTCACTTGCTGAAAACAGAATATTGAATACCGGGATGCAGGGGGTTAACAGATAAGTGAATATCAACTGCCGGAAAAGTTTCTTTTTTAATTGTCCGAAACAGTAAAAATATTAATAGGATTTTTTGTCAATCGGTGCAGAGTGCCGGACGGGATTGAATAGCGGTAAAAAAAAGCATTAAAATAATTTGCTGATTTCTCGATTATTTTTTTTAATGTCAAGTGATTTTTCCACTTCTTCAGCCCCCAAAAAAACACTTAATTTTTAACTTGACAAAGGGACTGTAACAGAATATATTTACAACAAGTTGCGGCGCTGGAAACTAAGGAAGGTTGGTAGTAACTGCATTTATAGAGTGGTATAAAGAGGAGATCAAACGTGGCGCGCAACTGCCACTCTTTTAATCATTATTATTTCTAAAAAAAATTGAAATTGAATTATCCCGGCCGTCTTAAGGCGTATCTATTATTTATTGGTTGGACCCCTTTGTCCTGTACCATATCTTTTTGAAGAAGGAGTTTCATATGCAAAACATACAGTCCCCCGCAGCCCAGGTTAATTCGCAGACACAGCAGCGTGAGTTTGTGAATAGGGGATTAAAATTTGAAAGATATTTCACAAAACCTGGAGTGCATCCTTTTGATGAAATTGAATGGGAGCGGCGCACCGCAGCAATTACGAACGATAAAGGAGAAAGGATCTTTGAACAAAAAGATGTCGAAATTCCAAAATTCTGGTCGATGACGGCAACAAATGTCGTCGTGTCTAAGTATTTCTACGGCCAGATTGGAACTGCAGAGCGCGAGACAAGCATACGGCAGCTCGTCGATCGGGTTGCCAAATCGTACTATCTATGGGGATTAAAGGACGGTTATTTTGCATCCGATGAAGATGCCGAAATTTTTTATCACGAATTGATTTATCTCCTGGTTAACCAGTATATGTCGTTCAACAGCCCGGTCTGGTTTAACGTGGGAATAGAGAAAAAACCGCAGTGCTCGGCATGCTTTATTAATTCAATCAGGGATTCAATGACTTCCATCCTGGAACTCGCAAAAACAGAAGGCATGCTTTTTAAATATGGTTCGGGAACGGGAACAAATTTTTCAGTGCTTCGATCTTCAAAAGAACGAATTACGGGCGGCGGTACTGCATCCGGACCTGTATCCTTCATGAAAGGATACGATGCATTTGCAGGAGTTATTAAATCAGGCGGTAAAACACGCCGTGCCGCTAAAATGGCAATATTGAATATTGAACATCCGGATATTGTCAGTTTTATAAATTGTAAAGTGGAAGAAGAGAAAAAAGCCTGGGCACTTATCGATGCAGGTTATGACGGCGGGTTCAATGTTACGGGCGGCGCTTACGATTCTGTCTTCTATCAGAACGGCAACCATTCTATCCGCGTTACCGATGAATTTATGAAGGCAGTAATAGAAGACAAGGAGTTCTGGACCAAGGCCGTTAAAGGCGGAATGCCTATGGAAAAATTCCGCGCCCGTGATTTAATGAAGCAAATTGCCGATGCGGCATGGATTTGCGGCGATCCAGGAATACAGTTCCATACCACGATTAACAATTGGCATACTTGCTCCGGCAGCGAAACCATTCATGCTTCGAACCCATGCAGCGAATATATGTTTCTAAACGACAGCGCCTGCAATCTTGCTTCACTCAATTTAATGAAGTTCCGCAAAACGAACGGCAATTTCGACGTGGAAACATTTAAGAAGGCGATTCAGATAACAATAACTGCCATGGAAATTTGTGTCGATAATTCGAGCTACCCAACCGAAGCGATTACATATAACAGTCATCATTTCCGTCCGCTCGGACTCGGCTATGCAAATTTGGGCGCTTTGCTGATGTCGCGAGGCGCTGCGTACGACAGCGATGAAGGAAGAACGCTTGCGGCTGCCGTCACTTCTCTTATGTGCGGAGAGGCGTATAAACAATCCGCAAAAATTGCAGAGGTAATGGGTCCTTTTAATAAATTTGCCGAAAACAGAGATCCGATGCTGAATGTAATGGCAAAACACAGCATACATGCGGAAAGCATAGATAAAAATTTTATCGAATCCGATCTCTGGCAGGCACAGCATGATGTATGGAATGATGTAATCGAACTGGGGAAAAAGCACGGTATAAGGAACGCGCAAACTACAGTCCTTGCGCCAACAGGCACAATAGGATTTATGATGGATTGCGATACTACAGGTATCGAACCGGATATAGCTCTTGTAAAGTACAAAAGAATGAGCGACAGCGGGTTGATGAAGATAGTCAACCAGACAGTGCCGGAAGCTCTTGTGAAATTGGGCTATGACGATGAACAAATCGAACATATTATTGCTTACATAGATAAAAATGATACGATAGAAGGCGCACCGCACCTGAAAGAAGAACATCTCCAGGTATTCGATTGCGCATTCAAACCTGCAAACGGTAAACGCTTCATTAATTATATGGGACATATAAAAATGATGGCGGCGGCACAGCCGTTTCTCTCCGGTGCAATATCCAAAACAGTCAATATGCCGACGGAGATAGCATCCGAAGATATAGCACAGGCCTATACGGAAGCATGGAAGCTAGGTTTGAAAGCCATTGCGGTTTACCGCGATGGCTGCAAGCGCACTCAGCCGCTCAGCACCTCGCTCGACAAGAAAAAAGAAAAACAGCAGGGAAGCAATAAACCCTTGCGCCGGCACTTGCCGGATGAACGACAGTCGATTACGCATAAATTTAGTATTGCCGGGCATGAAGGATACATTACCGTAGGTATGTTTGAAGAGGGAACTCCGGGCGAAATATTTATTACAATGTCAAAAGAAGGATCGACCATATCCGGATTAATGGATTCGCTTGCTACTTCGATTTCGATTGCATTGCAGTACGGCGTACCGTTAAAGGTTATGGTGGATAAATTCAGCCACGCGCGTTATGAACCATCCGGTTTTACAAACAATCCGGATATTCCTATAGCGAAATCCGTCAGCGATTATATATTCCGCTGGCTGGGAAAAAAGTTCTTCAAGGATGAAAACACTGCGGCAAGCACAGGTAATGAAGTCAGTAATATAAGGATATCGGAAGAAACAGCGAAAAAACCTGTAGGCATTCTCACGGCCGCAGCAATGAAAGCGGAATCGGTGTGGGAGAAAAACGAGAAATTCATATTCCAGACACAATCAGACGCGCCCCCATGCCCCGAATGCGGAAGTATAATGATACGAAACGGCAGCTGTTATAAATGCCTTGAATGTGGAAGCACATCAGGATGTTCGTGATGTGCTGACATCCCGCCGATTTTTGGCGGGACGGAAGCACGAACGGGTGTTCATAAGATCGGTGCACCTTCCGAAAGATACTTTACGCAATATTTTAGAAACTTTCGGAAGGTTGAATGAGTAAAGGAAGATATTCACAATATTAAGGTAACATATTGAGTAGTAAGATAAGTAAATACTGAGAATACAATTACAACGAACGCCGATAGTGGCAATACTATCGGCGTTTTTATTTTTTAATGATTAATTACAGATTGGAGGTAAAGCATATGACTTAACGAAAGAAATATTTATTTAATTAACGCACAACATGAGCTTGCGTAGAGGCGGTTTAACAGGAGAGAAATCCTTGTAAAAGAATCCCTGGAAATGGAATTCAATTATTTGGAGAGCTGTAGTGCTCGATTGAAACAGACCAAAGCCAAGTAAATGATTGTGTAAAAATAAACACAAGCCATTTATGAAAGGACAATTTTATTATGGCAGCGAATATTCACGTCGTTCCATACGACAATGAATGGGCGGCAAAGATGGAAGGATATTCTAATCCATTAGCTATTTGTCCAACACAGGAGCTTGCACGTCAAGCAGCGGTACTTTATGCTAAAGCATTGAAATCAGAAGTGGTTATACATCGACCCGATGGTACTATCCGTGATAAAGATAGCTATGGGAATGATCCTTTTCCACCAAGAGATCAAAGAAGATAAATATTGAAGACATCGGTGATGGAGACATCGCCGATGTTTAATTGATGAGATAAATAAAATTAAATATCCATGCAAACAATAGAATCTATTTGTGTGGTTAGATTGGAGTATTAAATATGACAGATATTCTAAAAGAGCAATTTAATAGATACAAGTATTCCCCAATTGGTTTTTTTACCGGAGTATTGTTGATTATCCTTACTATAATAGTACCAATGGATTCCTTTATCGAAAAAGGAATATCAACTTATTATATAAGATGTATTATCTATATTATAGTCATTGTAATCTGGCTTATTATTTGGTACAAAACAAAAGAGTTTTATCCTAAAAATGATAAAAACAAAATAGGCATTTTTGTATCAATAACAACTGAAAACGATAAACAAAAAATCAGAATAAAAAATGACTTTATTAAAGGCATGATAGACATTGCTAAGAAGAATAACTATGGCGACTTGTTAAAGGTTATATGCATAGAAGATATTAAGGCAAAAAAGGCCAATGAAATAATAGATCGTTATATATTATCATATCAGAATGCTGTAAAATCTAATGGTGAAGCTAAGTATCATAGCTCAAAACCAAATATACTATTTAATAAATTTATCAAGAAAACTAAAGGTCATCTATACATTTATGGAGCTATAAAAGAAAGACAAGACGAAGGGAACAAATACTATTTAAGTATTGATGCATATATAAGACATAGACCAATCAATATTAATATTTCAAATAAAATTTCAAAAGATTTTCAAGCTATATTCCCAAAGGAAATATCGTTCTATTCGAAATATGAATCCAAAGGATTCCAATTTGCTAGTGATGTAGTATTTCTTGCTTCCAGATATATGATTGGTGTTGCAGCAATGATTTCATTCGACCCTTTTACTGCATATACTATACATAGAGGACTACAGCTAGATCTACAAAAGTATAATCCTCAACCTCCGAACATTAAATATATTAGTGAAAAGTTGAATAATATAATCGCAGATGAATTGCTGCAACAATCAAAATATTACTATTTCAAAAAAGATTATGATACTGCCAAACGACTAATAGAAGAAGCTATAAAATTTGATGTCACCAACTATAATGTTTATATTTTTAAGTCATTTATTGCTTTTGAACTTGATGATGATCTAAGAAAAGCCTTGGAATATTGTGATAAAGCAAAAGCTGTCGCTAATGGAAATGGTACTTGGTTGTATAATCAAGCTTTTCTTTACATGTATCTTGAAGAATTCCCGATTGGGTATAATGCTTATAAATTAATAAAGGAATCTAATTTTATAGAGGATAACCTGACATTCACCGAATGTATTTCATTTAATGAGGACTATATTAAAAAATATCCGATGTTTTATCAGTCTTTATTTATTTTGGGATATTTATACTATTTCAAAAAGAATAATCTCCCTTTAGCGTTAGATAAATTTGAACTGTTTGTTGATGAAACGAATAAGTTAAAGAAATTTAAGTTTCTTAGAGATAAAGCGATATCATTCATAAGTGATATTAAAAAGGATATTAAACTCCAATGACAGCATATTTACATATGCAAGATAATGAATAAGATGGTCTTACGAAAAAAGTTGGAATTAGATAATTAACTCAATTTCAGTAACGTCACCGGCGATTTTATTCGGTTTACTCAGCAGGCGATGATATATATCATCGCCTGTTTGCGTTTACAAAAGTCTGCATTTTTACTGTCGGCTTTTTAATTCGCCGCTGATATGCCCATCGCGCCAATCGTATATCCATTGCATCGTGACTCACAGAAACGTATCTATGAGGAAGGGGTGAGTTATTTCATAACTACGGTTACTTACGATCGATATCCGTATTTTCAGATATCGCTGCTTTGTGACCTTTTTATCAATGACTTATTATTTGCCCGGGATATTAAACAATTCAAACTGCATGGTTATGCCGGGGCGATTCTTGAATCGCCCCCGCTAAAATACAAACGGCGTCATATGACGCCGTTTTATGGGCTTTGTAAACTTATGTTGTGCTGCGAGATATCCTTACTTCATCAATATCATCTTGTTGGTTTGAGAATATGATTTTCCATCACGTGTTGTCACAATGATGCGATAGAAATAAACACCGCTGGTAAATTGGGAGCCGTCAAATGTCGTCGTAAACTTACCGACAGGTTTTTCTTCGTTTACCAACGTTGCCAGAGTTTTTCCCAAAATATTATAAACTTCCAGGTGAACCATACCATTGGCCGGTATCTGATAAGCAATATTTGTCGATGGATTGAATGGATTTGGGTAATTCTGGGAAAGTGTAAACATGCTAGGATTTGCAGAATTCGATTCCTGAACACCCGTTGCAGCACCGAAAGAGAGGTCGTCAATAATGAATGTTGAACCAAAATGAACGGAATCAGAAGAATTAGAGGGAATGATTAGAATTTCGATCCAAGCCGAATCCGCTGTTATTGCCGATGGAGTTATGGGCACACTGAACGGTGTATAACCAGATGCGCTTGTTCCCCAGGATAAACCGCCGGCTGCAACCGGAGATCCATTTTCGAAAATTATCACAGCAACTTCAATCTCGTCTCCACCTATGGGAGAAAATTTATACCAACCATTTAAAGAGCCATGGGCGGTGCTGACCGGGAAACCAGACCAGGCTATCGGAGGGTAAGATACTGTAAAATACGATATGACTGTTCCTTGCATTGCCGATGTCCCGGAATGGGCATCAGCGGACTGCGTGACAGGCATGAGATATGGCGGAACATTAATTGTTGTCCACTCGATCGGTGAACCTGAAACCCAGCTTTCAAATCCAGCGTTTGGAATTTGTGCACTCACAACCGATAGTGCTGCCAAACATATTGGAATAATGAGAATGATTTGTCGTATCCTTTTTTCCATAATGACTCCATTTATTAATGATAAAAAGTGAATTGTATTTGATATGGATGATATTTAAAATTTTGAATGCATGTTCAAAATACAGTATTATCAACATCCGTATTATAATGTAAGTTCCCGGTATTCATTTAACAACAGAAAAATGCATTGCTGTCAATAAAGAAATATACAGGCGAATTTGGCCTATGAGATAGTCATTACAGTACGGACCGATGGAAGCTTTTATTTGATATTGGACGGAAAAGATCAGTAGTGAGCAATTGTATATTTCCACAATAAATTCAAAGATTTTGAGCTTTTCAATACCGATAGGCTTTTAACGTTTAATTTGCGGATATGAAAACAGCATTGCCGTAACGGTACAATTTAGTAGTAATTTTATCAGGTTGTTTTTTAATTTGCAATTCATTAATTATTAAATCAATTTGTTTTTATAATAGCGCAGCTAATGGAAATATTAAAAACATGGGAATAGTATATGGATAACCTTCAAATGAAAGTTCCGGAGGATAGCGAGCAAGAATCCGCTTCGGGAAAATTGTTTTTACGATTTGCCGCAACATTGCTGTGTATAATCATTGGCTTTACGCTTATGCTTATGGGATATATGTTCGCTATAACCTTCGAATTAGACCTGCAGGTCTTTTTAGACTATGCTTCGATATGTTTCCTCGTTTGTGTTATAATATGGGTGTTGATTGGGTTGCTGGCTCCTTTCGATCTCTTCCAGAGATTCTTTGAATCGCTGAAGGGCGTAACCATAGAACGCCTGATTGTCTTTATTGTGATATTGGGAATTGCAACAGTTCTGCACTGGTACCTGGTAACAATTACTGCAAAAATATTGGTAGCAATATTTACAGAATAATTTTGTAGTATGATCATACATGACGATATTGAATCAGATAATGGTGCAGAGAACACTTCGGGAAAGGGCAAAGGTTCGGAAGTCCCGCCGGTAATCAGAACCTGGAATTGGGGTGCTTTTTTCTTAAGTGCGTTATGGGGAATATTCAATAAAACGTATATCGCTTTGTGGAGTGTTATTCCGCTGATGGCAATTCCGATGGCATTTATACTTGGATTTAAAGGCAGCGAATGGGCATGGCAGAATAAACGCTGGAAAAGTATCGAACATTTTCAACAGGTACAAAAAAAATGGGCGGTATGGGGGATTATCTTCTTTGTTGTATTTACTGTTATCGGCACATTCGTATCAAAGATTATTGTCCCTATTATAAAATTATCTCACTCGATTCAGGAATAACGGTTTTTTCCTTGTATTACCGGTGATTTCGGTTAAAGAAAGGCATTTAATACTGCTTGAGATTTAACTGAAAACTGAGTACTATTTTCTGTCGGCATATCAAAATAAAGTATCGTAATAATTACACACATGGAGGTGTATCATGAGATTCACGATTCTTTTGCTTTGTGCCATATGCCTGATAGGCTGCGCTTCAATGAAACATGCAGCGGATCCTTCAGCCCCTAAAGTTTTATTAAAACAACCACTTCCTCCGATTCCGGAATCAATAACCCGATTATCATTCGATTTAGAAGTAGCATTGTTTATACTGCAGGATGGATCGGCAAGTAAAGCCAAGATGACGAAAGGGAGCGGAGATGCAGAATGGGATACCGTGGCTCTGGCTTCAATTAAATCATGGCGTTTTTCTCCCGCCAAGCATAATGGCCAGCCGGTAAATTCATGGTTTTTCCTGCGAACAAATGTACGCGTCGCAGACATGCAGATAATGAACCTGGCAGAAATTTTATGCACAACCCGGCAGGAAGCCGATACAGTCTATAAAGCTATTTCAGAAGGGCGGGACTTCGGCGAACTGGCAATGAAATATTCCGTTTCACCTACACGCGAAATGAAAGGATTTCTCGGAAAAACAAATATCAGTATGTACCCGGAATATGTCAGCAAGGAACTTGAAAAACTTAGAGTTAATGAATATACGAAACCGATTAAGTACGGCGACCTTTACGCAATTTTTATGAGAAGGAATTGATAAT
>JAFGLB010000185.1 GCA_016928255.1 Bacteroidota bacterium | reverse complement strand
TAATTCTTAATTACGGTTTAATAGCTATATTGATATCCAATCCGCCTTCATTTGTAGTTGATCCGGGAACTATTCCGCCTCCTTCATCCGGTGTAACTTTGGAATAGCGGTAGTATAAAGCCGCCGTGACACGTTCACTTAAAGAATAGCGAACTCGCGGTTCGATAGTCGTTGTACTTGTCCCGCCCTGTGATACGCCGCTGCTTATGTAATTTTTAAAATCATATTTAAGAGACGTGTTATTTGTGAAACTATAATTGATCGACACATCGATATTATTCATCAGAGATAAACCGAAAAACGGCAATTCGAAACCTTTCTGGCTGTAAGTTGCAGAAATTGCTATATCCGATCTTGAAGTCTCAACCGCAACCAGGGAAGACGGAGTAAGATCATACGTAGTCGTTGTGTTATAACGGAAAGTCGTGTTTAATTTACCGTTCCCAATATCTTTAAATGCTATATTCAGACCTAATAATGGAGAAAATCCATACATTACAGATTGACTCGTGATATCCTTTTCACCCTTTCCTCCTATGTCTGTTTTCCAGTTCTGCGTATGCGTAGATGAATATGAATGATCAAGCGATATGGAAGTAGCAAAACTTTTCATAAAACTTATATTTTCGAGCCCTCCCCACCTGAAAGTCCAATTTACACGGGGAGCAAGAGGCCCGAGAATTTTCGACAGCCACGGCATCGCTTCAAGGCCTTCTTCAAATGCCTGCGATAATTTTTCGGCATCTGAAGTTTTATTCTCTTCGTCTGCTGTTTTTGATTCTATAAACTTTTCATTCACTTTTTCAAGATCGGTTTTAAATAGTTTGAATATCAGGAATGGCGGCAGGCAAATATAAGAACGTGTTACACTCCCGCTGACAGTGCTCGCCAAATTTTCCGGATAACCCTCAGAATTCACTTTACCGTTAGTAGTTTTATTATAAACCCAGCCCACTTTCCAGTTCAAGTCGAGCGATGCCCCCTGCCACAATGGGCGCGATGTCTGTAGAGTAATAATGTTATTCTGCGTATATTCATTGGTAATATTTACCGTTCCTGTCGAGTCGGTGGCGCGAATACCCGGATAAGTATGTCCTGTTATGAAAGGGAATGTTCCTTTTGTCTTTAAAACAAGCCGCCCGTTTGGATCCGATGCAAGGCCGAGTTGATATAAAAGCGAGGGTCCGTGGTCAGCCAGAGAGGACTGAAAAAACGGTATCCTCGAAAACAGATTAGCGAATCCACTTCTGCCCCTTATGCCGTTATTGGCGGCCGAGTTCTGCTGGGAAAAGCTAATATTTATCTTGTCAAAATCGAAGAAAGTGTTTTTAAGCAGTATCCGTGAAATATCAAAACTGCTTCCCTGTTCTTCGTTAGCTGAACTGGTATCTCTCCGTGTTTTTCTCGGCGGCGGTGCATTAGTCCATATGATATCTGAGAGAGGTTTAAGATTTATATCCAGTGTTAAAGCAGGATTTGCACTCCATCTTGCACTTCTGCCGATATTTCCCGATGCGATATTATTACTCCAGACATAACCTACGCTGTATCTGAAGTTCGGTGTAAATATTTTATTCAGCATTAATACCTTCGGCGCTTCCAGTTTGGTATTGAATGCAATCGTCTGATTGTAAGACTGGTCAATTCCGAAATTGATCAGCCTGTCGCTGAAAAATATATCTCCTAGAATATCGTAAAATGATCGAAGCTGTCCGTTTTTTCCCGTTTCAAAATGTTCAAGCGAACTTGTAATTGAAACACCATAATCAACGCCGAAATCGAGCAGGCCGTTTTCAAAAAACTGCCAGTTGAATTTCATAGACCTGGCAGAAGATAAAGTATGTGCAGGCGGGGCAGGTTCCACCGCTTCACGGGATTGCGAGCTTGTCCGCGTACGGCTGAAAGAAGCAGCAAGACTCAAACTCTGCGGAGTAAAAAATACCTTAAACTTTTTCCACGGCCGTAAGACAAAAAAATCGCCAAATAATGAAAAAGGAGACGCATAATTATTCTTGTTGAATTGCGTTGCATACTGGAACGACATATTCCATCTCCAATTTTCCAGGCTCTCTATTGAAGGACTGCGCGAGTGGGAGATAGAGTAATTATATCCGAAAGACATTTTATTTATTGTTTCCGTTATAAGCCAGGTTTTAAGCGGGATAATCAGTTTAATTGCCGGAATCGAATAAGAATCCGTTACCAATAAATCCTGCGAATGAAGACGCACATCGTCCGCATCTTTGTATTTGCTTTTACCGCGATTAGAAGTATCAGCAGCAATTTCAGCAACCTTTTCCACTAGGATATCAGTACCCGGTACATATAAAGCTTCAGTGCTTGATTCTGTATGGCTGTAACTTGCATCAATTACCGAACCGGCCCAGGAATCCGGAAGCAGTTTGCCGAGGCTTAATGCAGTTGATATATTCCAGCTTCTTGTAGTGTTGCGGTCACCGAATGGAACCTCCAGTTGATGAAAGAACGGATTCTTTTCCATGTAAGAAAACGAAAGGCTCGCAATATCTGCAAGAGAAATTTTCGCATCAAATTTGTATGCCCATCCAGGCGTATCATCGACATCGGTCAGACGAAGTTCATTTGCCCATAACTCACCCGTAATGAATGGATCCCCTTTGCCCTCCGGATTTTGAACTCCAATTGATATGAACCGAATGGAATTCAGCCTCGGATTCCCAAGCATCCTGTATTTTGCACCCGGCGGCCCGCCTTCAATAAGAATTCCTCGCAAAACTTCAAGACTATCAAGTGCTTTTAGAGCTGTGAGATCGGCAAACTTTATTATTACTTCATTCCCTTCCCATTTGGGGTGAACAGGCGCGCTGTATTCATAACAATTGAATATATCATCGCCAAAGCGGATAAAAAACCGAGCATCGTAATCACTCGTATCTCTATATTTAAATTCCCTGTACCCCTTCACACTTTCAAATCCGGTTTCGCCGTGTACAAACATTTTCAGCGTTTTGTAATTAAACATATCTAAAGGTTTAATCGAAAAATTTCTGACAGCTTCTTTTTCTTCTCCGTCCGGCAAATTCTTAACTATTATGCTTAAGGACTGCTCGTTACTAAAGACCTCTTTATCGTCGCGTGCCCTGTCTCTTTGAGGTTCGATGCCGATTTCATCTTCTGGATTATAATAAGGATAATTATCCTGCTTATTCACAACACTGACTTCGTACGATGAATCTGTACGCTCCCTTTTTTCCCATTGATTCCCAACAAGGTTGAATTCAACTACCCGGAGAAGCATAGGTTTTTCGGCACCGGTTATCCAAACCCTTACACTTTGAACGCTGGTTAACGAAGGATCCCCAATTTTCCTTGTGTAATCTGAAAGCGGTATGCGTATCTGATGCCATCCGTTTATACCCGAACCCGAAACAAGTTTGCCGAATTCGACACTATTTGTATCGAGCGGAATTTCATACTCGAAGTATGAGTTTGTCCATTCCACACTTTTGTTTCCGTTCAAATCTTCTCCGTCGGGCAGCATAGTCTCTGCACCTGAATAATTGCCTTCAGTGCCGTTGACTCCGATATATTTGTCTGCATCTGAGAAATTCCGCAGGGCACCCCCCTCCCGCAAACGTGCCCAGTTATCTCCCGAAGGATCTTGTTCATATTCAGGATGCCCGTTTACTTTATAAAAATCGATGAATTCCTCTTCTTCGGACTGCTCCTTTGCATTACTCAACATATCGAGGCCCCAATCATAATTTGGATTCAAAACACCTCTTTGATCACCGCTTGGTGAGTCCAGGCCGTCCTCCGTGTTTAATTTCCTATTTGGAACAACGTCCTCGCTGATGTAACCAAGATCAATATTAAGAACAGCAGAACTGTCCAGATTCTCAACAATATTAATCCATAGCTCGATAAAAGCGACATTCTGATCTACAAGGTCTGTTGATGCCGTGCTGAGAGCACGCTGGATTCCTCCCCATGCCCATCTCTGACCTATTGTTTGATCCATATTCATTGAATAATTAAAAGCTCCCCGCACATTAGGACGAAAATATAAATCAAGGGATGTAACCTGATCTTCACCTGCCACAGCATCTTTTCTCCTGCTTCCCCAGATAGTTCCAATTATCAGATCGGAAGGGAGGACATTAAACCAGCTAAGGCTGGCTTTGTGATGCATTTTTAGAGAATCAGCCAATATTCCGTTATTGATAAGCGATCCGCTTGTAGAGATTGTTTTGCCGTCTATACCGCCGGGTGTGTAGGTATTATCTATATAACGGCTGTACCAGGGAGCGCTTGACTCCTTCCAGCTCAGATACGAACCGCCGAGAGGAATAGTCTGCCGCGCTCCTTCAAAATCATCGATATAGGCAACGCCTTTTCCTTCGTCGCTTTTAACGGGACTGGTCCTCGTATTTGGATTCGGAAGCATATATGCAGCTTCGCCGCTCAGTGAAATCTTTGACGGCACCATGGATTTGATACCGGGAATATAATTTAATAAGTCCGTAAGTCCGGGAGCTTCTATTTCCGTCCGGCCGTCAACTCCCAGCATCATATTACTTATCGGTTCTTCACCGACGCGTATCTTATCGCTGAGAGACTGCTGACTGTAATTCATAATTGTAAAACCGAATGTGGAATTCGTTCCCAGGTCAAATTCACCGCGTGCACCGAGCAATGATTTAGAGGCAAGCTGGAACATATCATTTGCCTCGTATTTGATCTGAATATCCCTACCCGGAGCGAGGTACATTTGATTTTTTATAATTACCTTATTGGAAATATAATCAACGACATAATCAACGCCGGGTATGAGTCTCTGCCCGCCTGAGATTACCTGAACACTGCCTTCAACAGTATTGAATCCGATCGAAAAATCTGATGCGCCGGTGCCTTTTGCATTACCTCGCAAATAATACCTGTTCTTAATATCATTTTGTGCTGCCGTTATGGTTGTATCATATATCGACTCGTATGATAACGAATCTGCAAATGAAACAAGGTTTGGATCGCGCTTGGATAAAAAATATTCAATGCTTTTCTTGCTGAATGGTTCGACCGTCGGAAAAATAATTTCGCCGTTTGCTTCGTCAATTGTGATGTTGCTTCTAAAATCAAAACTTTTATCCGGGACTTCCTGGTCGCCTGTACCTGTAAAGCGATCCAAGCCGAATATTTCCATCAATCCGATGCCCTGCGGCAGGACTTCTTTTACTGCTGTTTTTCCCGGCAGCTGATACTCTATAAAAAATTCAAAATTATCTTTATCTATGCCGAAAATCCCAAGAGAATACCGGTTCTTTAACTGCAAATCCCATGCTTTTTTATAACCACTATGAAAATTCGCCGGCTTTACCAGCTTCATAACAAGTTTTAACGAATCGCCGGATTCCTGAACCTCCTGGCCTGAGTTGCCAATGCGCTTTTGAGTGCTCCCGCTGCCTCGCACAACATAGTACACAGCAACTGCCTGATTGTTCTGAACCGCAGTTTTTAAAGTGAGAACTCCCGTGTTTGTGTTGTATTCATATTCCGTATTCTCCGTTAACTTGACAAAGAGACCTTGTTCAATTTCTCCGGGAACCGGATCATAATTCAGGCGGCGCGCGGCTTTATCATCCTGAATCTCGAGGACACTGTCTTGCTCTATAAACGCTACTACTCTTCTCGCTCCCAGCGGAGGTAATGATGCGGTAGAAGTAATCCATACTTCCAGATCAGTGATTATCAGCGTGTCAGTGGGAAGATTTCCATTATTGAGGTAATAGTCATTATAAAGGCTTATATAAGACTCATCAATAAAGAAGTGATTTTGAGAATACTCGGCCGGGCGTATTTCAAACGGTTTTGCTTCTCCACCGCCCGAGACGGTAATCTCTTTTATCTGACCCTTCTTTTGTGTCGCTACGGTGGTTAATCTTAACGGTCCTAACTGGAACCTGGATAGTATTCCGAACAACGCCGATCCGCCGGAGATGAATGAAGAATTTGTAGGCAGCGAAACATTTCCTGCTTCCACGCTCTGTACAATTTCATCCTGGTAACCCTGATACTTTACATGAAGCTGGTTTTCGTACTCGAACGTGCGTTGAGTATTCCAGTCCGCTGCAATTTTTAATTTATCGCCGATTTCGCCGTCAACAGTAACCTGGATCTGCTGTTTGAAATCCGGCGTACTCTGGCTTTGTCCCAAAACACTTGATGAGGCGCGGTCGTATTCCGTATTGCGGAAACCGGCATGTATGTCTATTGCTCCGTTTACATTGAGCTTTATAATATTCGGTCCGAAGATGCTGAATATGGGATTCTTTGGAATCGGGACTTCAATCTTCGTTATTGAACCCATCAAATCGCCCAGTGTGGTTTTTGTATCGCTTACAAGTTTAAAGGATTGCGTCAGGGATTCCCAATTTTTTCGCACCGATTGGTTTAATCGGAGTGTTGAATATTCCTCCAGCGGAATATCGATCGGAATACGTATATCGTCCTTATCAATTACGTATCTCAATCTATATATCCATTTTGCCGTATCCAACGATACCTGATATCTTACAATTGGCGGATCGGCAAGAAATAACGAATGTTTTTTTCGATAGGTACTTTGTACCACCGGTTTGTCCTTCCGGACATAAGTAAAATGAGCGATGCGTGCCGACGAATCCCTCGGAAGCGCGCGAATAGCGGCCAGTCGGGCAGCAAAATTCGTATCAATCCTTACACCTGCAGTAGTAGGCCGAGCTGACAATCGTTTTTGAGCAGCTTTAGCGCGCCGGGTCAATTTGCCTGGCATCAACCGCCGCTGTGATGGGATAGTGTCCGAGCTTGCAGATTCAAGCAGGAGTCCGTCGTCGGCCTTTACAGCGATGCCCGTCGATTTTGTCTGTTCCTGACAAAAAAGGACAAGGCAACCCAGCAAAATGCTTCGCCAGAACACTCGTGTGCACATAAATTTTTTACACTGAACCACGTTCGCTCAGTTAATCGTTAGTAATTAAAAAACCGCCTAAAACCGATATAGAATGGTCACAAAAGCTCGATAAAGCTCCGGGTAGATTTAAAAAGAGGATGTTTTAGAATTGTATTTTTCATACTGCCTGCAGCCTTTCTCTATAAACTCCAATAAAACACTGGAAAAACTTACCGAAAATAACTCAAAATTGCAAGTTACCTTCTTTAAAAACGACTACTGGTTCTGTTTAAATGCAAAAAGGACCTCTTTTGCCTTCTCAAACTCAATTTCGATGTCTTTTGTTGTAATAGACGCTGAAATAGTGTTATTTGAGCGGCCGAGTTCTTCCAATTTATAGCATACAGCGCCTAATTGTTTTGCACCAAGATTAAGGCTGCTTCCTTTTAATGTATGTGCCGTAATGGTAAGACTCTGTTTATCTTTGGCTTCAAGTGCTTTAGCGATGGATTTTATATGCCCGGGTGTTTCTTTAATAAAAATATCAATCAACTCAACAACAAACTCAGAATCAGTCTCCTGCACTAATTCATTTAACCTAGCAAGAACAGAATTTTCTGAAGCACTTTCGTCTATCGACATTGGATTATCTCGCGTATTGTTAATTAAATTGATATTTAAGAAACTGATTATTCCTTATCCGTCATTCTTTTTTTCTTCTTCTTTTTTTCTTCCGATACCAGCAGGCCTTTAATACAAAACAACTCGCCTGATTGATCTCTTACAGCAGACAAAATACCGGCGGCAGACAACGGATTGCCCGAAGCATCTGCTATTTTCATTGTATAGTTATGTATAGACGGGGTCTTGTGCAATATTTTCAGAATGGCACTCTGTTTTTTCTTAACTTTTCCAAAAATATTGATTTTTGCTTGTAATAATTCTTTGAGTGAACCATAGCGGAGCAGTTTTATGAACGCCTTATTTCCATCGATCACAATCCCGTTGGCATCCGTCATAAATTGCCCGATCGGATTTTCTTCAATAAAAGCTTTATAGTCTTCTTTTTCATATTCAATATCTGCTGAACTTTTCTTTTCCGAAATAATCTTTGCTAGCTGTTCAGCGATGGTCTCCAGTAATTTTTTTTGTGTTTTACCGAATGCATTTGCGTTATAGTAATCCTGCAAGGCGATAACGCCTATAACTTTTCTTCCGGCAATAAGCGGCGCTCCCAGCCAATTTTTACAGCGTGGCCTTGATTTTATCTTCCCTTGTTTTTTCAATTTTTCGCAGTCAGCACGGGTACATAGCAGGGACTTTCGGGTTTTTATTACACATTCAATAAGTCCCTTTCCTGCTTTCCTCGGCGGGCTGGATTTAACGAACTCATCTGTAAAATAAGGAAAACTCAAAATGTCTTTTTCTTTATCATATAGAGCAAAACAAATATTATTGGCCGAAATAATCCCCTGAATAATCCTGTGAACTTCAGCCAGCATATCTTTTATATCCGGATACTTATTGTCGACCTGAACAATCTGGTAGGTGATCTCTTTAATCGAGTTGCCCAATTTCCGTTCCGTAATATCCACGGCGGTAGCGAACCTTGCGGTTTTTCCCTCGAAGACAGTGCTTTCCACCGCGATATCAATCCATCGTTCTTCTCCATTTTTATTAATAATTTTTATTTCATGATGGACTGACGATCTATTCCTATCCGGTTTATTGTACTCAATTCCCTCAATTACATAATGAAAATCAGGATGTACGATATCTGCAAGCCGCAAAGACAGAAGTTGATTTTTTGAATAACCTGAAAGCTTTTCCATTGCCGGGTTGACATAATAGAACTTGCCGTCCTTGAAAATAAAAATTGCAGATGCTACTTTTTCAGTCAGGGTTCGGAATTTCTCTTCATTGAGCGACAATCGCTGTGCCGTCTGTTTTTCCGTGGTAATATCCCTTTGCGTGCCCCACACGCGCAGTAAGCGTCCGTCTTTAACCACGCCGATCATATTATTCAATAAATATTTAGGGCGTCCATCTTTGGAAATATCATGAGACTCGGTATTGATCATCCTGTAATTAGACCGTATAAACATTCTAAGATACTCGATGTTTGCCGGATTAGTCGGATCCAAAAAGTCCTTCATTTTTGTACCGATTATCTGTTTTGCATCGTCAAAACCGTACATACGCGCCATCGTGTTGTTGCATTCTGTAATACAATCTGTTTCCAAAAGGTATTTGATCTGCCGCTCTTCGGATAGATCTGTCGGCATCGGTTCCGGAGATTCAAAGCACCAGATGGCTTCCGTACTTTGCTCAATAAACATACGGAAGCGTTCTTCGCTCATCTGCAGTTCTTCCTGTGCGTGCTTTAATTCGTTGATATCCGTTATCGTACCTTCAAAATACAGGATATCGCCGAGTTTATTTCTGACAACCCGCGCATTTTCCAGGACTGTTATCACCAGGCCGTCTTTACGTCTTAATTTAAACTCTGCATTTTTTATTCGAACTCCTTTGACCAGAAGATCCAGGTATTGCTTGCGTTCTTCTGCATTTACATAGAGATCTTTTTCAAAATTTAGCAGCAATAAGTCTGTCTCCGATTCATAACCGAGCATTCGTGCAAGGGCAGGATTAGCAGTAAGAATTTCGCCGTCCGGAGTTGTCTGGTAGACACCGTCCAGTACGTTCTCGATAAGAGTACGGTACTTCGCCTCGGAACTGCGGATAACCTGCTCGGCTTTCCTGCGTTCGGTAACATCGCGGAGTACTACCTGT
>JAFGLB010000184.1 GCA_016928255.1 Bacteroidota bacterium | reverse complement strand
GTTCCATGAAATCCTTTGCTGCCGTCATCGGTTGCCAGATGAATGTTTGCCAAATGCTCCGTATAAATTTGCCCTGAATTTCTGAATCCAACAAATGTCACAATTTCTTTATTTCGCCTTCTCAAATCCTCAGTAAGGAATGGAAAAGGAGCTGCACCAATTCCCCCCGCTGCAATAATCGCTGTGTCATAATCCGCATCGGTGCCGAAATTCCTGCCGAGAGGACCTATAACATCTATCGTATCACCGGGTTGCTTTCGTGAAAGAATGCCGGTACCTGTGCCGACCACATTGAAAAGCAATTCAATAATATCGCCGGCAATACGCGAAATACTGAATGGCCTCCGAAGCAATGTAGCCTCCCCTCCGGCTGAGACAAGGACATTGACAAACTGGCCGGGCTTGGCAGAAGCAGCTATCTCCGGTGAGGCAAATCGCATTAAAAAAGTATTTGCAGCAGCTTCGGTGCAGGATTCGATCCTGCACAATTTATGTTTCATCCCGCTTCTTACGTTTTCTATTATGGCCATGTGGCAATTAATTTAACAATTTCTTTCCGGAGACAACAGAATCTTTTTTAACCTGCAGGGTATCCGGTACTTTCTTGCTCACCGGCCCGAAAATGGTAACTACCGTATCCTTTGCAGTCCTGAGTCCTGTCGTATCAGGTTTGAGTCCGCCATTCGAAATACTGTCAGGTTTCCCAATATTTACCGTATCGGTAATTTCGATCCCTTTTTTTGAAGTATCTGCTTTCACAGGCATTGTCTTGTTCTTTCCCGTACTGTCAGTTCTGGCACCCTCTTTCCCTGTTGAATTCATCTTAGCAATATCGGTATTCGGTCCTGCATGAGAGGTTTTCGTGGTATCTCGCTTTGGGCTTTCATAATTTGCCAGGATTCTTGATCGTTTTGCTGCAGCATCCGCGTACTGCGTACCGGTATATTTCTCCTTCACAAGATCATACTGCTCTTTGGCTTCAATAGGTTTTTTGAGGTTGTTTTCAAGGATCCATCCTATTGCATATTCACTTTTTGCCGCAAAAGGCGAAGCAGGGTACTGCTGTGCAATACTACGGAATGTTTTTACAGCTTCTTCATCTTTTTTCATATAGAGCTGATTTTCCGCCCGCTCGTAATACACCAATGCCGTATCGATACTTTTTTCGTAACCGGCTTTTCCCAAAAGCCGCCTGGCTTCATTTGCATAAACCGATTCCGGAAAATCACTGTTAAGGCGGTTATAATACACTTCAGGGGTCTCATACATGCCGTCCGTTCTCGCCCGGGCAAGTTCTGCAAGTATATAAAGGATACGCGGACTTCTGCTGGTACGGTACGACCACCAAAGTGATTTCTCATACCAAAACATTGCGGAGTCCGGTACTATCAGTTCAGTGTAAAAAATATCTCCCAGATCCTGCGCTGCCACAGATTTTATTACGTTTAACGAATCAGTAACTTTGGCAACAATACCGGATATTTCCTTTTCTATTGAATCTGCAATAAACACGAGCAATGCCAGCGAATCGGAATCTATTTCCGATTCCGGAGAAGAAGCCTGCTGGACTGCATATTTTGCCGAATCCAGTAAAGAACGAACAGTCTTTAGAGAATCAAAAATGGTTACCTTTTTTATAATATCCATTTTATTTTTCGTACTGTCGAGGGCCGACGACAGAGAGTCGCCTGCCATCAAAGCCGTACGGGCGGACATGCGCCTTCCTCTTCCGCTGAGAACCGATTGATCTTCAGAATCTTCATCATCTAATGACCCGGCAAATTCTGCGAGCGAGTCTGCTTTGCTCTGTGCTTCCGCAAGCGAATCCGGTACCGTTTTTTTTGTTGTATCCGTAAGAACAAATATGAGACTGTCCGCATCATTTATTCTTTTTTTTGCGTCAAAATAAATACTAAAAGCGGCCGATTTGATCCTGCTGTCTTTTGAAATCTCCTGGATGGAAGTTGAAGAGGATTTGTTATAATAACTCCATGCCAGCTTGTAGTCGCCGATTTCCTTTTCGTAAATTTTTCCGAGCTGATAAGCGGAACGAATCGAGTATTCCGTATTTGCATAAGAAGTGTCGACATAAACATATTCTTCTATTGCTTCTCTAAGCTTGCCGGTTAGAGCATAGCTGTTCGCTCTTTCGTAAAGAAGATCGGCCAGGTAACTGTGATAACGGAAATTGTCGATCATCTCGTTAAGCAGCAGCAAACCTTTTCTATTATCATCGATCTTCCGATACGCAATAACTGCCTGGATCTTGCTGTAATAGTTCGAATATGGTTCAGATGTGTAATCTTCGACTTTTAAATAAGCTTCCGCCGCTTTTTCATATTCCTCCTTGGAGAAATATATATTTCCCAGGCTTATCTGTGCCTCCGCTTTCAGATCATCATCGTCTGACAGCTCTATTTCCTTCTCATATTCCAGTATCGCTTTATCGGTCTGGTTCTGCATGATATATATATTCCCCAAGATCTTATGCGCCTGGATTTCAGTTTCTTCGTCATCATCTTCTTTTGCGCGGGCAATCGCGGATTCGCATATCAAAACGGCTTCATTCATTTTTTCCAATTTTTCCTCTGTCCTGGCATACCAGATCTGCGCTTCAGGTACGAGAGAGCTGTTGGGATACTGGGCGATCAATTCCGAAAATTTCCGTTCCGCTTTAAGATATTCCGATTGGTAATAAAATGATTTGCCTATAAGCAGAAGCGCATCATCCACCAGCGTACTTGCAGGGTGGAAAGCAAGTATGTTTGAGCATTTATCAATGACTTTAACAAATTTGTCTTTTATGCCTGCAGGAAGCTGATAGGCCGATTTAGCAGTAGTATCACGGCTGCGTTTGGCTGAAATATCCTTTAAGTACTCTTCTTCTGCATCATTAAACAGCCTTTGTGCATTGTAATAGCTGTTGAAATAAGAGATGGAATTCTCATAACCCTGCGAAATTGCATGCCCTATGGATTCAAAGACCGAACATCCATTAAAAAGGAATACAATTACTGAACAAAGACAGATGAGGGTAATCCGGATATACAGTATGCGTTTCATTATATACTCCTAATATATCAAAAGACCGATAATGTATCAAGCTGCTCCAGTATCCGCCGATTTACTCACACAGCAATTTGCCTGTGCAAAACAGAGCTGTATTTATTCGAGTATTTAATCAGCAGAACAGTAGCAAAAAGTCATTCGGTCCTTCAATATATTATGGAGATACCTGCAAATTTCCGCCTTGCGGGCGGAGTATAATTTCTTCTACCATCAGCGAATGAGGTTGAACGGAAATATCATAAACCATATCCGCAACCTGCTCGGGTGTCAACATTTGATTTCCGTATTTTTGAAGCTGTTTCGGGTGCCAGATTTGAGTATTGACGGCACCGGGAAAAACATTGACTATGTTTACTCCCTGTCCTCTGACTTCCGCCCGCAGGACATTCATCATTGCTTCAACTCCGGCTTTCGATGCTGCATATGCCGCAGATTTGGTATAGACTTCTTTTACAATATATGATACAATATTCAGCACTGATCCTTTACCGTTCTTAAGCATTGACTGTAAAACCGCTTTCGTCGTCAGAAATGTGCCCCGTAGATTAGTATTTATTGTGTGATCGAATTGTTCCGTAGTTGTTTCAATGAAATTTTCAAAATATGTTACTCCGGCATTATTTATTAGAATATCTATTCCGGAATGTTCTTCCGTCACTTTCTTGTATGCTTCAATTACCGAAGTTTCACTCTGCACATCGCATGGAACGACACTGCAGGTGCCTTTTGAATCGGAGATCCGATGCTGCAGCTCGTTCAGTTTTTCTTCTGTTCGTGCGCTGGCAATAACTATATCGTTATTTGATGCGAATTTAAGCGCCAGTGCTTTGCCGATTCCCGCACTTGCACCTGTAATCCAGACAACCCGCGCTTTTTTCGTTTCCATTGGATGTTATGCTTTGTGTCCTATTAGTGTCAGGAATTCGGCTCTTGTTTTTTGATCGTTGCGGAATGCCCCAAGCATAGCGCTGGTAACAGCGACTGAATTTAATTTCTCGACACCGCGCATTATCATGCAAAGATGCTGGGCTTCCATAACAACCGCTACCCCGAGCGGTTTTATGTGCTGATACAGAGTATCTGCAATTTGCTGGGTCAGTCGTTCCTGGACCTGCAGTCTTCTGGCGAAAACTTCAACGATACGCGGCATTTTACTCAGGCCGATAATCCGGCCGTTCGGGATATAGGCAATATGGCACTTGCCGAAGAATGGCACCATATGATGCTCGCACAGCGAAAAAAAGTCTATATCCTTAACAATCACCATCTCGCTGTATTTTTCTTCGAAGACTGCGTTATTCATGACCTCTTCAACATCCTGCTTATATCCCTTGGTCAGAAAATCATACATCCTGGCAACCCGATCCGGAGTAGTGAGAAGTCCTTCACGCTGGGGATCTTCGCCGATTTCTACAAGCAGATCTTTTATGATACTTTTTTTCCGATCGTTTTTTTCAACAGTCATTCTTCACCTCTATACTCTACTGTATTATTTTCTGTCTCCCGCAGCCTGATTGAGAAAAGTTTTGCACCATTTATTTTGTCTTCCAGTACCTGCCAGAATGCACGGACAAGATTTTCTGCCGTCGGTATTACATTCTTTAAAAAGGCCACATCGCTGTTAAGGTGCTTGTGATCGACTTTCGAAATAATCTCTTCTCTTATAATCGTTTTCAGTTTTTTAAAATCCATCAGGTAACCGGATTCCTTTTTAACATCGCCGGTTACGGTTACTTCAAGGACAAAGTTATGGCCGTGCCCGTTCGGATTGGCGCATTTGTCGTACATCTCAATATTCTGTTTTTCGGACAGCTCAGGATTCCACAGCCTGTGCGAGGCGCTGAATATTTCTCTGCGTGTTATATATAGACCTGGCATGAACAGCTATACCTTTTTTAGAACGTTCAGCACTTCTTTAGCGTGACCTTTAACCTTGACCCGGTGAAAGATATGCCTGATAATTCCCTTTTCATCGATTATCACGGTAGTCCGGTCTACGCTGAAACATTTATTGCCGTATAAAGATTTTTCTTTCCATACGCCGTAGACTTTAATTGCTTTTTTCTTCTCGTCGCTAAGAAGCGGAAATTTCAATCCGTGCTTTTTAGCAAAATTTAAATGAGAATCTGCGCTGTCGGGACTAATTCCGACCACTATGGCGCCTTTTCTTTTCATCTCGGCGCGCTTTCTCTCGAAGGACCTGGCTTCCTGTGTACAGCCGGGTGTATTATCCCTCGGATAAAAATAAAGCACCAGTTTTCTGCCGGCGAAATCTTTTAATCCGTATTTTTTTCCGTCGCCCGACATAAGATTAAAGCTGGGCGCCTTTTTTCCGATTTTTATCATTGTTCTTCCTTGTATATAATAGAATATGAATAATCTCTTTGAAATTCAAAAAAGAATTTCATCAATTCTATTTTAACGCTTGACCGACGGCATCGTAATCGGGCTCAACACCTGGATTTTCAGTAATCCATGCATATTTTACCGTACCGGATTCATCTATTATATATACAGCCCGCTTAGAGGCAGTATAGCCCGGAAGGCCGGCAAAGTCCTCATATAAACCGCAATACTGTCTGCTCACATCCCGCAAGCAATCGCTTAACAGCGGAAACTGCAGTTTGTTCTGTTCGGCAAATGCATTATTAGCAAAAGGAGAATCAACACTAATGCCTATAACTTGCACGTTAAATTCATTGAATCTTGCCAGCGCATCGCGGATTTCACACATTTCTTTTGTGCATACTCCGGTAAACGCACCAGGATAAAATAAGAGAATAATTTTTTTTCCTTGGAATTCCGACAACGACCGTGATTTTCTTTCTGTATCGAATAATGAGAATTCAGGTGCTTTATTTCCAATTTTAACCGGCATGTTCATTTCCTCCTTTTTTAGATTTTTCCTTTTTAATAACAACATTAGTTTATGTTTAAAGGTTTCATCATCATGGCTTTGAATTCTTTAGGCTTTATCCGTATATTTATATAATAGGTTATTTTCGGAAGGGTGCGAGAGTCCCGCCTTCGGCGGGTAAAGGTTTGAGCCAAAGGCTCATCCGCCTTCGGCGGAGAATCGGCCGGTCTCTGAGCCATAGGCTTGCGCCAATAAGATGGCGCACAGGCATGCGCACGTAAGAGTGCGACGAAGTCTATCGACCTTCGGCGCAGAAAACCGGAATAGTATATGTATTTTGTATATGTAATATGGAGCAAGAAACTTCAGAAGCGTTATACAGGTTCGACTAAAAATGTCGAAAAAAGAATAAAACAACACAACGACGGAAGGACACCGTTTACTCGAAGAGGAACACCCTGGATTCTTATTTACTTCGAAACTTTTGAGACTAAAAGTGAAGCATTAAAAAGAGAAATATTCTTAAAAAGTGGTGCGGGAAGAAATTGGCTCGATAAAATGTTTCCAGAATATAAAGCCTCTTGATAAATTGAAAATACTGGAAGGGTGCGAGAGTGGTTGAATCGGCCGGTCTCGAAAACCGGAATAGCCATTAGGCTATCGAGGGTTCGAATCCCTCCCCTTCCGCAGATTTGTTCTTTTAATATAAATTAGTAGATTAGGACAGCAGGCCATTTGGAGAGATGCAAGAGTGGTTGAATTGGCTACCCTGGAAAGGTAGTGTATCCTCACGGGTACCGTGGGTTCGAATCCCACTCTCTCCGCTTCCAAAACACATCCCGATACCTGAAAAGCATCGGGACTAACCCTGATTTGCGTCGGTTAGTTGAAATAGTAATTAAACGCATTTCTTCTTTACCAGACTCTTTACTTGATTGCAACTTCTTTAATGTCAAATTCGCCTTTGTAAATTCAAACCTCTTTCTGTATCTTAAAAAAAATAAAGGAGACTGAAAATTAAAACCGCAAAATTACTCTCATTATGCCTACTGCTAATAGGCACAATTAGTCAACTAAACGCACAAGACAGGCCGGCACTGAAAGAAGTTTTTAAAAATGACTTCCTGGTCGGTGCTGCTTTAAACGACAATATTGTGTCGGGCAAAGATGAAAAAGCGTCCGATATAGTTCTGAAGCAGTTCAATACCATAACTGCCGAAAATGCAATGAAATGGGAGCCGATTCATCCTGAACCGGGAAAATATAATTTTGAACCTGCCGACAGGTTCGTCGATTACGGCATTAAACACAATATGTTTATTGTTGGACATACACTAATCTGGCACTGGCAAACAGACCAAAAAGCATTTTTTGATAGTACGGGAAAACTTCTTGACAGGCAATCAATGCTTGCACGTATAAAGGATCACATCTTCACAGTTGTCGGGCGGTATAAAGGAAAAGTGAAAGGATGGGATGTCGTTAACGAAGCGCTCGATGACAGCGGAAATATTAATAAAACAAAATGGGTTGAGACTATAGGAGAAGATTTTGTAGAAAAAGCTTTTGAATTTGCACATGAAGCCGATCCTGATGCAGAATTATATTATAATGATTTCCTTATTGACAAACCTGCGAAACGCGACGGGACAGTCAGGCTCGTCAGAAAACTGCAGTCTAAAGGTTTAAGAATTGACGGGGTTGGACTGCAATGGCACTGCGGACTCGATTACCCGGTGCGCAGTGAGTTCAGCGCGTTTGTAGATACAATTTCTGCACTAGGCATGAAGATCATGATTACAGAGCTGGACGTAGATATTTTGCCAAGTGCACTCGATTACCAGGGAGCTGATCTCGGCAAAAACGCAAAACTGAAAAAAGAATTGAATCCATATACCGACAGACTGCCCGACGAAAAACAAAAGCAGCTTGCCGGCCGCTATGCTGAATTATTTTCAATGATGCTTGATAAACCGGGAAAAATTTCCAGGGTGACTCTCTGGGGAGTTAACGACGGTGCTTCCTGGTTAAACGATTGGCCTGTCATTGGAAGAACAAATTATCCCCTGCTCTTCGATAGGAATTATAAACCCAAACCGGCATTCTTTTCTGTTTTAGAAACCGGGAGGAATATAAAGTAATTTTTTTGTTCCGCAAAAATGCAAGGACTCATGGAGAAATACTTGCATTCTCCAGAGAAAGATTATTGCTTGTTCTATATTTTTGCTTGTTCCCTTTTGGAACAGTATCTTCTACAATATAAATAGACAACTTAGTATTTCCTTTACATTCAGGGTGATTCTTATGAACACTTTATTCAAATCTTCCCTATCTCTTGCATTTTTATTAACGATTATTTTCTTCAACACCGCTTCAGCAGACGACGGGTACGATCTCTGGCTGAAGTATAATAAGGTTGGAAACCAGGCGCTCCTCGAAAAATATAGCCAGGCAATCTCATCTATTATAGTCCTGGACAAATCAAAAACCTGCCGGATCATTCAAAAAGAATTGAGTGCAAACCTGCCTAAGCTGTTGGCGAAACCTGTTCCTTTAAAAAGAATGATCATCGCTGGAGCCGTTGTCATCGGGAAATCAAATCACCCACTGATAAAAAAATCCAGATGTGCAAAACAACTGGGTGCATTGAATAATGAAGGTTATCTCATAAAATCCACAAAAATAAACGGTAAGCAGTGCATTCTGATCACCGCGAAAAAAGATATCGGACTCCTTTACGGCTCATTTCATTTTTTACGCCTGATCCAGACACAACAGGAAATCGATAATCTGAATATCGCATCTCAGCCGAAAATACAATACAGGATATTGAACCACTGGGACAACCTGGACGGCATCGTCGAACGCGGTTACGCGGGAAAATCGTTATGGAAATGGAATGACCTGCCGGATAAAATTGATAAGAGATATTTTGATTACGCACGCGCAAATGCATCCATCGGTGTCAACGGTACGGTTATCAATAATGTGAATGCAAATCCGAATATACTCAGGCCCGAATACCTGAAAAAAGCTGCTAAGCTTGCAGATATCTTCAGGCCTTACGGGATCCGCGTGTTCCTTTCAGCAAATTTTTCAGCGCCGATCTCAGCTGAGTTTGCGATAGAACAAAACAGAAAAGGCGGAATCGGGGATTTGAAAACCTCCAATCCAACAGATCCGTCGGTGCAGCAGTGGTGGAAGAATAAAGTAAAAGAAATTTATAAATACATACCGGATTTCGGCGGATTTTTAGTCAAGGCAAACTCCGAAGGAATGCCCGGTCCCCAGGATTACAACAAGACTCACGCAGAGGGTGCCAATATGCTGGCCGAAGCGCTTCAGCCGTACAAAGGTATTGTAATGTGGCGGGCATTCGTTTACGATGCGGATGTTGATCCCGACCGTTCCAAGCGTTCATACAAGGAATTCGTTCCTCTTGACAGCCAGTTCCTGCCTAATATTTTTGTCCAGGCAAAGAACGGTCCTATCGATTTCCAGCCGCGCGAACCGATACAGCCGCTCTTCGGCGCTATGCCTAAGACTCCTTTGATGCTCGAGATTCAATTAACCCAGGAGTATTTAGGTCACTCCAAGCACCTGGTGTACCTTGCACCGATGTGGAAAGAATACCTGGAATTCGATACGTATGCGAAAGGACCCGGTTCGACACTCGCCTCTATAATAGACGGGACGCTTCATCAATACAAAATGACCGGCATTGCAGGCGTTACAAATATAGGAAACGACCGCAACTGGTGCGGGCATTTCTTCGCGCAGGCCAACTGGTATACATACGGGCGGCTTGCATGGGACCATTCACTTACAGCCGAACAGATTGCTGATGAATGGATTACAATGTCGCTGACAAAAAATCAGGATGTCCTCAAAATCGTCCGTTCCATAATGATGGGCTCGTGGGAAGCTTGCATAAATTACATGACTCCATTAGGACTTCATCATATAATGCAGGAAGGATTTCATTACGGGCCCGAGCCCAGTCTCGGCAAAGGGAGAGAAGACTGGAGATCGACTTATTATCACCGTGCGGACAGCGTCGGACTCGGCTACAACCGCAGTTCAACGGGCAGTGATGCGGTAAGCCAGTATTTCTCACCATTACGTGAAACGTTCGACAATATTGAAACATGTCCCGAAAAATATCTGCTCTGGTTCCATCACGCGGCATGGGACCATAAATTGCGTTCGGGAAAAACCTTGTGGGAAGAGCTGCGTGCAAAATATTATTCAGGTACTAACTATGTAAATGAAATGATTGAAAAATGGTCGTCTGTAAAAACATACATAGATCCTGATATATTTATGCACGTCCAGGCAAGGCTGGATACTCAAAAGACTGATGCCGGGATCTGGCGGGATACTTGCCTGCAGTATTTTCAAGGATTCAGCAAAAAACCGATAATAACTGCAGAATAAGAAAGAGGATCGGGACAGACATTCAGATTACGCGGATTGCAGGTCAGTTGATTATTTGTTATTTTAATATTTCCAAAAACTACATCTGAATGTTTTCCACTAAATCTGAATTAAGGAGAATAATTATGTGTTTTAAAAAACTCGGCATTCTATTGCCGGCTGTACTTATTATGCTTTCCGCTTATGCGTACGGCGATAACAATGTCCTGGCAAATCCCGGATTTGAAAGAGGAACAAGCGGCTGGTTCGACCGGACGTGCGCGATCGAGCCGGTATCATCGCCTGTTCGCACCGGGACCGGTGCTGTCAGAGTTGTAAACAGGTTAATGAACTGGCAGGGAGTGAAGCAGTCAATATTCGGAAAAGTGATCGAAGGAAAAGTTTATAAAATTTCCGGATGGGTCCGGCTTGAGAATGCAAAATGCGATACGGTGGCTTTATCAGTTGAACAGCAGGATGACGGAGGCACTCAGTATATAGGCGTCGGGCGTGCAGTTGTAACTGATACTGCGTGGGCATACGTATCGGGAGATTTCACTCTAAAAATTACCGGCAACCTAGCAGTGCTGGATGCCTACTTCGAAGGTCCTGCGCCGGGAGTGATTTTTTATGTCGATGATGCAAATGTGTTCGGACCGGAAGTCGATGCCCCGGTAGTTATACCTGCCAATCCAAAAGGAAAAGGTATTGTAGATCTCGGTACACGCCACCAGGTAATGGAAGGTTTCGGTGCATCGGGAGCATGGTATACTAAAGATTTTATAAACCATAATAAGAAAGATGAGTTGTATAATCTGCTCTTTAAGGAATTAGGCCTCGATATTTTCCGCATCGGCAATTATTACGATGTAGACTCACTGGCATTCAATGAATCCATGGAAATAGCCAGAGTAGGCAAATCCGCTTTGAATGGAAAATTAAGAATTATGATATCATCCTGGTGCCCTCCTCCCTACTTGAAGAGTAATAATCAAATAATCGGCGGGACACTAAAAAAGAAAAACGGAAAATTTGTATACGACGAATATGCACAATGGTGGTGCAGCAGTATCGCAGCATGCTCGCAGGCCGATGTTAAGGTCGATTATATAAACCTCCAGAACGAACCCGACTATGAAGCTCCCTGGAACTCATGCATATTCTCAGCTTCGGAAGAAGTTGATACAAATATTGCCGCTTATGATAAAGCATTTGAAGCTGTCCGGTTAAAACTGAAAGCTGAAATGGGCGATAAAATGCCGAAGATGCTTGCTCCGGAAGCTTCAAGCTTAGGCAACACAAAAAGATATATTCAGTATCTGGAAAAAACATCGGATTATTACGGATATGCCACACATTTATACGACTGCAGCGGATGCGGATCTGCTCCCGACAGGTTCATACCGAGCATGAACAGCTTCAGAAATTTCATAAAACAGCGCCCGGTAAAGCCAGTTTTCCAGACGGAGTTCGAGGATGAACCAGGAACATGGGCAGACGCAATCAATACAGCGCTTGTGATGCACAACTCACTTACTATAATAGATGCCTCCGGTTATTTATACTGGGATCTATTCTGGGCACCGGGAACTGCACTGATCAGCATGAACGATTCGGCGTCGTATACGATCAAACCGACATATTATACGTTCAAAAATTATTCTGCATTTATTGATCCCGACTGGCAGCGCGTGGAAGCTTCGACCGATAATACAGGCCTGAGAATTTCTGCGTATATCAGTCCTGATAACAGCAAACTTACTGCGGTAATAATCAATACCACAGATAGTACCAATGTTTCACTTAGACTGTCATTCAAGGATTTCAAGATCGGAAAAGGCGGAATCTACAGGTCGAGTGAGAAAGAGAACTGCGCGCTCGTGGGTAACTATAACGGAAAAGCGCCGTTAAAACTGCCTGCAAATTCGGTAACAACACTGTCGTTGACTTCAAAAAAGAAATAGATAAAAATTTTTCCCTTAGATTTTAAAAAAGCCGGATCAATATTGATTCGGCTTTTATATTTAAATTCATATATTTGCTATGCAGGGACACAGCTTGTTTACCCGCTGTCTTGCACGCTCTATTTGTCCGCCGATCTTTGGCCAATTGGCGGGCTGTGCCCCTACTTGATTTTAAAACGAAGAACCTACATATTTCTCCTGCATTTCGCATAATACCGGATTTTTAAAAAAAAATCCCGAAGCATAGAATCAGGAGCGGAAAAATATACAATCAGAGAAGGCATTCGTATGTCAACTTCAACTATAGATTTTTTTAAAATATAATGAAAAGAAAACCGCCCAAATTAAGAAATCTAAAACCCAGGACACCGGACGCAGCAGTCGTTGCTCTGATAAAAAAAATGCGGCCGGGTTTTTCAAAATCCTGCCCGGTTAGTTTCTACTTTTATTTCCCGGCCAAGGATGCCGCGATGAAATCTACGGACGAATTGCGCAATAAAGGCTTCGAAGTCGAGGTCGCACTGTCAGCCGGTTCACCACAATACCTGTGCCTCGCTTCAAAAAACATGGTTCCTGAAACGACCGAGCTTGTAAATCTCCGTGAGAGTATGGTCGATCTTGCATTTAAATACGGCGGTAATTACGACGGGTGGGAAGCAGCAATCGATTATGATGAAGATAACCGTGAAAACGAAATTTAAAAAATTAAATAGCTGGTAATTTTACTACATTCATATTCAAAGGAGATTCATAATGGCGGATAAGACAGCGGATTTAGCGGGTCCTGGCATCAGCACCTATGAAGAAGTGGACAAAATTCTTCCACATGATTATAAAGCATTATTAAGTCCCAAGGACAGAATGAAGGCGCTTTATAAAATTAAAAATTTTATCGAAGAGAACCTGTGCAAAGAACTCAATCTTTTTATGGTTCAGGTACCGCTTATCGTAACTAAATCAAGCGGCGTCAATGATTACCTTGATCGGGACGGCTCTCGCACACCTATTGATTTTCCATGCGGACTCGGTCTCGAAAAAAGAATTGAAGCCCAGGTAGTACAGGCAGCTACAAAATGGAAAAGAATGGCCTTGAAGCAGTTCAACTGCGAAGTCGGCGAAGGGATTTGCACGGATATGAGAGCGGTCAGGAAGGATTACTTCCTCGATCATGACCACAGCGCGTACGTGGATCAATGGGACTGGGAACGCGTAATTACCAATGATATGCGCAACCTGGATTTATTAAGAAATGTTGTCGAAAAAATATGGACGGTCATTTATGAAGCAGGACAGATGGCTAAGAAAGATTTCCCGGGTTTAAATTCCGGCAATTATCCGGATATACCGAAGGAATTAAAATTTTTTCATGCGGAAGAGATACTCGAACGCTTTCCGGATTTAACACGCAAACAAAGAGAAACAAAAATGGTCCAGGAAGTGTATCCAGCAATATTCATAATTGGAATCGGCTATGTGCTTGAAGACGGTTATCCGCATGAGATGCGTGCGGCAGATTATGACGATTGGATTACACCGACGATTAATAAGAATGGAAAACAGTACCACGGCCTTAACGGAGATATACTGGTCTGGAATCCGGTAACAAAACGTCGCCATGAATTGACATCCATGGGCATCCGCGTAACCAAAGAGACCCTGGTGCAGCAGCTCAAGGAAACCAAACAGGAGCACATGCTCGAATTGCCGTATCATCAGGCAATTCTAAATGATAAGATTCCGTTGAGTATCGGCGGTGGTATAGGCCAGTCGCGTACATTTATGTATCTTTTAAGAACAGCTCATATCGGCGAAGTTAGCACAACGGTATGGCCTGATACACTTAAGTCAATCTGCAAAAAGAAAAATATTCATATATTGGAATGAACAGAAAAAACAACGCCGTTAACTTAAGCTGATATAAAGTCACACGTTTTTGCGTGTGACTTTTTTTTAAACGAGTTGCAGGTACCGAAAAACCACCCAATTAGGACTACCACTGACCATTCATAGACTGTCTAAATGTAGTTCAATCATCTTCCAGAAATCATCTTCCAGAAATCCTCTTCTATAAAATCTTCAAAAAGTATCCGCAAAACGGCATTCAGTTACCGCGTGCTTGATTTTCAACAGAAGAAAAGAGATATTTGCATTGCATTCCACAAATAACGAAGTATCAAATTCAACGAAAGATTCTGAATACTTTGTGAATTCCCATGAAAAATGATCAATAACAACAAACAACAAAAGGCAAATATGAACAAAACATCATATTCTTTGCTCGCAGTCGTGTTTATACTGACTGCATCGATCTTAACTATGCCGGCATATTCTCAGCTCGGACTTCAGGCGGGAGCCGGAATCGGTTATGCCATACCTTCCGGAGACCTGGGCGGGGCAACTACCGATTTTTATGCAGGCACAAAATACGGACTTTCGGACGGAATAAATTTTCATGCAAAAGGGCGCGTTAACCTGCTCGGATTCCGTCTTGCAGCGGAAATCGGATATACATCACTGAACGGCAACGGTACTGCGGAAGAAAACAGGGGCAAAGTGGAACTTTCGCAGAAATGCCTGGCAATAAAAATCGGCCCTGAATTCCATTTCAGCATTCCTGCTTTCCCTTTGACACCTTATCTGGGATTAAACGTAGCAATGAACAATATATCCGGCGAGATCACATTTAATGGTATTACCGCTGTTCCCAGCGGTACATACACGCTGAATTCATCGTCCCGGCTGGGCCTCGGAATTGCCGGCGGTGCAATTCTGAGTATAGGTCCGCTCATGTCGCTCGATATAGGCATTTCATATAATATGATGAATCTTTCAGGAAGAAAATGGGAAGATGCAGATGCGGCGAGAGACAGGCGTCTTGATTCGTATACCAGCCTGAATGACGATAAAGATCCGGCCGCTCTCAACGGAGCCGAGCATTTTATAGACAGTGCAAGATCGATTGAGTCAATTCAGATCAACGCGACAGTATTATTCGGATTGTAATACTCAGTTAATTTTCGGGCGATAAATAGAATAAACTTGCATCATTGAAGTATTTGCCAGGATCTTGCTGGTTTTCCGGTCATCTATGCAACAGGCGTTTTCCTGCAGTTAATATGGAACTAGGACCGGTTCTTTCGTTCGGTTTCTTCGGTTATAACGCAGCGGTCCGTGAATACTCTTTACCCGATGGAAAAATGACGCCTAATATATTAACTTATCCGCAGACTATTGAAATTTCGGAGTTGTTCCAGATAAGAGACGGAAAAATAGATCAGATAGAAGCAGTTATAAATTCCGTACCTTATCGCTTGAAATCAGATGTCTGGGATGAATGATTTTTTGGAAATTTTATAGACTGATTATTGTAAATAACGCTTTATTAAAGGAGATTTTATGAGGACTATTATTTTTTTATCCTGCCTGCTGTTAGTAATAGGAATATTTTCCTGCACGCCAAGTACAGAAAAAATGGACCGCCAGGCGCTTATTGCTTTAATGGAAAAATATCTTTCTGCACTCGCAAAACATGATCCATCCGAAGTGCCGCTTGCCGACAATGTAAAACTTGTCGAGAATACAGAAGATACACAGATAGGCAAAGGATTATGGGAAACGGCCACGGGGGGACCGACAGAATTCAAAATTTTTACGGCTGATCCGTCTGCCGGCCAAATCGGATTCCTGGGTGTAATAGAGGAAAACAACAAACCGATTATACTCGCAGCGCGGCTGAAAGTTGAAAACGGGGAAATTACAGAAATAGACCACCTGGTTATACATGCAAACGATACACTGCCGTTGCATCCCAATATGTTGAAAGTCCGGCCCGCATTATTGGAGCCCTTAAAACCGGAAGAACGGGTTGCGCGGGATGAAATGCTGAGAATAGCCAACTCCTATTATGAAGCAATCGTTAATGATGACGGCACCATCTGTCCGTTTGCGGACGAGTGTCAAAGGCGTGAGAACGGCGGAATCACTACTCTAGATGATACACAAACGCTGGAAGAAGCCGCAAAAGATGATTTCTCTGTTTTTAGAAAGATGAAAGCAAGCGAACAGCTAAGCACAGGTTGTATGGCATACATCACCGAAATAAACAGAAGGCGTTTGCTCGCAGTGGACGAAGAGATGGGACTCGTATTCGCATTTTCTATTTTTGTGCATAACGGAGAGCCAAAAGTAATGAAAATTACTGGCGTTCCAGGAATAACCGAAAGAGAGAACAAATGGGGACCTTTCGACCTGCCGGCCGCGCATGTATTTAAAATCAGAAACGAAAAAATGTACGAAATAGAAGCTATCGGATATATAGCAGAACATGGAATAAAAAACGGATGGGAATGAACTGTTAAGTGTTTTATAGATTGAAAGAAATGTTAAATAACAATATCATATACCTATGGACACATAAATTATATGACAAGACTATTATTCAGACTCTCAGTGGGTTATCTCATTATCTGCATTCTGTCTTCTTGCTCAAATCAAAAAGAAAAGCAGGATCAAAAAGCCGATTCAATCGATATTGAAACTGTCCATGCCCACAGGCAGCAAAAGCTGAAGAGTTTTAACGACTCACTGTATTCGATTTTTGAGAAATCCCCGCAGGAATTGATATCAATATACGGCAAACCGAAAAAAAGTGAAATCAGGGAATTTGAAAATGTGCACAACGGGGAGATTGATACGATATATAACCTGGATTTCGATACTGTTTCGGTTATGCTGTATTATGCAAGTTCGCAAAAAAGATATCTGGTCGGCAAGGTGGACGTATACAGCAATTCGCTGTTAGATATAATCGGATTTTATGTAGATGCTCCCGATACGATGGTAGTTAATTCGATCGGACTGGCAAATCAGGCCGAGATAGACTCAAGCGGTATAGATATTTTTACTTATACATTGGGCGATATTGCAGAGTGCTATACGCAGTTCCACTTTAAAGATTCGAAGCTGATCAAAGTCGTTTATCTGCCGTATTTTGATTAATACTGGAGATTAATATGAATATACCTCCTGCTCTTAACCGAATGCATCTTGAACAGGCTCTTAAACCTGAAGACATACGGACTTTATCTATTATTAGAATTGCCCTGATATTCGGCGCTGTTTTTTATCTGCTCGTAGTCATTCTATTGTATTCGATCGGTAATCCGGATAATCAGAACAATCCGGATACGGAATTTTTGGATATTTTGTCTATTATCCATCTCGTAATTGCTTTCATATTGATTACTACAGCATTTTTGCTTTCGAAATTGGTCCTAAGCAAAGGACGCCTCTTCCAGCAATCTGCAGCGCAGACATCGGAGCAGCTGGCACTTCAGGCTGTCAATTTATACCGTACAAGCACCCTGCTTCTTATAGCACCTATCGAAATGGCAGCATGGTTTGGAATTACTTTTTGTCTCATCGGCGTTACAAACGGCACTATAGCGCTCTATCCGATTTATTGGCTAAACACAATATCGACCCTGTTGTTAGTATTAATCGGGATGGCTACATTCCCGACACGCGAAAGAGCCCTTGCCGCAATGGAAACAGCATTCGTATAATAATTGCATAAAAAAGCCGATAGAGCACAGGTTGTGCTGGTCAGGAAGGATCAATAACCATAACTTTCTTATTGAGACATCGTATAAGCGTTTATATAATAACTCTTTCGTTAACAATCTGCCGGAGCATTTAAATGGAAAAACACATCACGCTTGTCGGGATTCTGAATATTGTATACCGTGCGATAGCAATCATCGGCGCCGGCGTTCTTTTTCTAGTAGCATACGGATTCAATTTTGTCACAAAAATAGTATCCCATTTTGATCATACAGAGATGGAAGAAATTACGCCGGAAGTATTTTGCTTCGTGCAGACAATTCTTTCAATTATCGGTATCTGTATTTTAATATTTGCCGCTGCAGGAATCATCGGCGCAATCGGGGTTATGAAGAAAAAGGAATGGGGACGCATTACACTGCTGGTTGTATCTTTTTTCACTCTGTTCAGCATCCCTCTCGGAACGATACTCGGAGTCTATACTATCTGGGTGCTTCTGAACGACGAGACAATTAAACTCTTTAATCCGCCGGCTGTCGAAAAAAACACTGAATAAATTTCAAGGCGAGGACTTATGAAAATTATTGCGCTTGAGAAGGAATTACCGGGAATTACGGATGATATGTTCACTTCCGATATACTCCGCACCGAAGCAGAACGGGCACTGGAGCTGTACCAGTCCGGCAAGATACGTGAATTATATTTTCGCCATGATCGGCAGGAAGCTGTTTTAATACTTGAATGTGATAATATGGAAGAAGCTCAATCTGTGCTGGCAACTCTGCCGCTGGTTAAGAAGGGATTAATTGCATTTGAGATAATACCGCTGATTGCATATCCCGGATTTTCCAGACTGCTTGAAAATCAAAAACGTTAAAATTCCAAGAGCTGATTTCCTTTACTGCAAAACATTTTTCCGAAATAATGATTGCCGGAGTCCAGGACTTATTTAAAATACTTCCGGATATAATTTCTTGGCACAATCCGGGCAGAGTCCGTGACTGAGTGTCGCGTCTGAATGTTCAAGCAGGTATTTTTCAAGCTGATTCCAGTACCCCTTATCATCGCGGATCTTTTTGCAGGATGAGCATATCGGGATCAAGCCGCTGAGCTTCTTCACCTTTGCCAGCGCATCCTGAAGTTCGCTGATCAGTTTTTCCTTTTCTAGTTCAGCCTGCTTGCGTTCCTGGATGAGCTGCCATTCACGG
>JAFGLB010000183.1 GCA_016928255.1 Bacteroidota bacterium | reverse complement strand
CCAGTAAAATGCTCTTTTGGATTTGATATCCTTATTCTTCCGGTACAAATCTTCAGCCGCATCCAGGCATTCTTTTGCCAGTGCCGGGTTATAATCCTTCAGAACACGTGAAGCTATCGCAAGACTGGCGGCACCTATTAATTGCCAGTCCGGATTATTTTCCATAAATACAAGCCTGTCGTCCAATTCCGGAACGACCAGTTCAATCTGGTTATAATTCAATCCCGGATCGAAAATATTCGAATAGCGGTTAGCCACTTTCTTATACCACAGCTCATCAATTTTTGCAGCTTTTTTCAGAAACTGCTTGTCCGTACATACTTTATTATCCGTATGAGTCGATGCATCGCCCAGATGCACATACTGTCTCAACGAAGGCGCAATGATACCGCGGTATAGTACACCCATACTGCGGTATCCTGATAATACTGCCAGAACTCCATGCTCGATCTGCTGAAGAATATCCGGTTTTCCATCAGGCTGGAATAATTCCACATGCCTGTTCTTCTGATCGACATACGTAGCATCATGGTCAACACCGAATTCCTCGTAAGCCAGAGAGAGTGCAATTACTGTCTCTGCCTGACTTTCAATTCTCAGGTCATAGTCTCCCGCATCATGCCATCCGCCGACATTCAGCCCGGGTACCGGCTCAAGCGGTTTATATTTCGATAATGTTGATGTCTCACTTTCATTATTGTAGCCGTCAAAATGACGGATGTTCATAGGTGCCATTAAAGCATCATCCAGATGGCAGGCGCCATGCCAGACGCGATATTTCTGATTCACACGCATATGGCACATCTGAACTGGAATAAAATATTCCAGCGTCGGCTGCCATACATTCTGCCGGAATACATCATTATCTATCCTGAATACATTTGTAACAAAATCACCGTACTTAACCCGGTAAATGCCGGCTTCTTTAATATCTGAAAAATCAAATTTCGAATACTGATATCTTAAATATTGTCCCCATGGTTTGGGCGTTTGTTCTTTTACAACCTTTACTTCCCCGCTGTTTTCAATTTTCAGCAGAGAGATTTTGTCGAGAAGTTTGTCGTTTTTATCAAGTTCGATGAAAGCGGTTTTTGGCTGGCCGGGATGATAACCCACCTGGCTTACATGAACAACCGGTTTGTCAATCCATCCTGGAATTACATTGGGCGATATCTTCCACTGTATGGCTCCTTTCGTGGCTCCCGCAGGAACCAGCGAGCGCACAGTAAACCACCCGTTGTTATGCTCGAGACTGCCGTCCAATAACTGCAATTTCACATTCGGACTTTCTATAGTCATTCTTAGCATGTCGCATTCCGGGGCGACAATAAGCTTATTGCCTTCAGCCAGCGGCACTTGTTCAACTTCCTTATCTGTATTGATACGCACCGGCCCGTTTGCCTGCCGCGGGAATATTCCGTTTTTCGCATCCATGAAATACGTCTTGCCGTAAAGATCACCGGGGAACAACTCAAGTATATATCCGACTTTCCCCACCCATTCGGCAGGGAGAGGTTTTTCAAGATCGACAGTTATTGTAAATGATTTGCCTTCCGCTTTAACACTTACGTGATACTTGAAATGAAAATCCGGATAAATAATCGGATTAAATCCTACACGCATCCTGCTGCTGTCGGGATAACTGCACGAAATACTGATTTCATTTTTCAGCGAATCAACAATGCGGCCTTCCGCGCTTCCATCCTGCGGGCTGACGCCTACTGATTGATGTCCCGTACCAAGTTTAGGTATTGGCTGCCATTGTCCCGGCGTTGCATTTAAACGCAGTTCGCCGTTTGTAGCGACACGATTTCCATGCTGAATAATTTCAACTCCCCCCTGATGCCCCTCGGGAAAAATATTATTATATACAAGCACGTTAAGTCCGGGCATTTCGAAATAACCTGCTTTTCCAATAACCAGTTTATCATTTTGGGCATATCCAAGACTTGTGCCCAGTAAAACTATTAAAATAGCTTTCCTGCATGCCGAAGTGAAACGTTTTGTTTTACTCATACTCTATTCTTCCATAATTGTTTTGAAATTCTGCTGCATTATTTGTGATTAAATATTAGAACAAAAAAAGTGTTTTGCAACTGATTCTTTCGTTCATATATAACGCTTGAAAAATAATAAAGTTCCGCTAAATCCCTTTATTTATTGAATGTAATTGCATATAATTCAGTATCTCGTTAAATTGCTTTGCAGTTAATTGATGGGCAAACGCAAAAAATCTTTATGGAATGTATTTCTGGTTAATATGGATTTAAAATCGAGAAATAAAATTATACTTGTAGCCGACAAAGTTCTCATATCGCCCGATAAAGAGAATGAACAAACGGCTCATGGTTTATATCTTCCGCCGGGAGTGAAGGAAAAAGATAAGGTTCAAAGCGGATATGTAGTGCGTGTCGGACCGGGGTATGCTGTGCCAAATCCGCAGTATATGGATCAGGAATCATGGTCTACAACTCCAAAAGATCCCATAAAGTACCTCCCCTTGCAGGCAGAAGAAGGAGATTATGCAATTTTCATACGCGACGCTGCGATAGAAGTAGAACTTGAAGGAGAAAAATATCTTATCGTGTCGCATTCTTCGATACTAATGCTGCTCCGCCCGAACAGTATAGATGAATTAATCCGGTCTTCAAAAAGATAGCTTTCTCTTCCCTTGCCGGTATCTGAATACTTATGAACACCTCACTGCTGGTATCAAAAACTGCCCCGATAAGCAGTACTGAATCCGGATCGTATCCGGCTTTAATATTTCTGCATGGCCGCGGAACCGACGAGAACGACCTGCTTGAATTGGCGGAATATCTCGATCCGCGTCTGCTGATTGCCGGTGTAAGGGCGCCGTATACATTTTCTTACGGAGGTTACACCTGGTTTGATTTGGATGACAACGGCACTGTCGATATCGATCAAGTTATTAAAAGCCGCGATTCTTTTCTTGATTGGTTTGAATATTTCAAAAACCAGAATCCCGTAGATCCCAAAAGAATTTTTTTATTCGGTTTCAGCATGGGAGCAATGATGTCGCTGGCGTTATCGCTTTCTTATCCCCGGCTGTTCAAAGGCGTTATTGCACACAGCGGATTGCTGCTCCAGAACGAAAGATTATGCTATAAATGGGATGATTTAAAAGGCCTTTCATTCCTTATAGCTCACGGCAGTAATGATCCGATCGTACCTGTTGAATTCGGCAGAGAGACTTTCAATCAGCTTAAGAAAAAGGATATAGATGTCATTTATAAAGAGTATCCCATCCAGCACAGCATAAGCGACAGGAGCATTTTCGATATTTCCGCCTGGCTTAAAAAACAAATCTGAATCCAGCCGCTGATAGTATTTGACCTAAGTCAAGATTTACTTTATATTTCCTGCGAACAAATACAATAACGCTTCTGATTGATGACTTATCGATGAAAGCATATCTTAAACGCTGTTCAATTCCGTTATTATTAATTTTATTCTTTTTAGAAGTAAAAGCAGTAGATAAAAATTCAATTATCACGAACATCATTCAATCAGCGCAGAAACAATACGCACCGGATGATCGTACCGCAGTTTTCAATATATCCTACAGAATAACCAAAGCGGGAATCGTGTTGTCCGGAGAAGTTGATAATTCTAAGGCAAAAAAAGCTTTAATCAGAAGGCTTGATAAAAACATAATACTAAAAATAATCGACAGCATTCAGGTGCTCCCCGATACTGCATTGAACAGTTTCAGGAACGGAATTGTTGTCAAGACTGTCGTGGATGTCCATAAAAATCCTCATAAGCCGGAAGAACTGACAACGCAGGTATTAATGGGTACTGTGACTGTATTGTTAAAAAAATCCGGAGGTTATTATTTCATACGGATGCCGGACGGGTACCTGGGCTGGATAGATACTTCATCTGTGTATCCAGTAGATCAAAATATTTTGGACTTCTGGAACACATCGCCTAAGGTTATTGTCGTAAAATTAGAGTGTGCAGTTCATGCATCGCCGGATTCAAACTCCATTCCGCTTTTTTATACGGTTGCAGGATGTGTATTATTAAATACCGGATATGATAACGGATGGACAGCTGTAAAACTTGCAGACGGACGAACAGGATTTATTCAGGGTTTGTTTATACAGGATTATGATGAATGGAAGAACAGCCGCAGTCTTACCGGTGAAAATCTGGAAAAGACCGCGAAAGAACTTTTAGGAATTCCATATATTTGGGGCGGGACATCCATAAAAGGGATGGATTGTTCCGGATTTACAAAAATAGTATACAGAATGAATGGTGTGGAATTGCACCGGGATTCAGATCAGCAGGCCGAGCAGGGAATACCTGTTAATCCGGGAAAAAATTTTGAAAACCTGCAAAAAGGCGATTTGCTTTTCTTTACCTCCGGAAAAAAAGAAAAGCAGGCAAAAAATATTACTCATGTAGGCCTTTCGCTGGGGAAAGGATTATTTATTCACAGCAGTATGTCTAAAAGCGTACGAATAAGCAGTTTGGATTCTTCATCCGTTTATTTTGAAAAACCGCTGTTGGAAATGTTCGTACTTGCACGCAGGATTATAAAGACCGATTCGCATAATACTATTCAAAATTAAGGAAGGGATACTTATGGTACTGACAGAAAATATCCGCATGCTGGCAAAACAGGCTTTATATATAATACTGGCTCATACTATCCTGCTGACTATCAATATATATTCTCATGCAAAAATCGATATACTCTTTTCTCCGGGATCCAATCTTTTTTACTCGCTGTTTTTTTGCTTTGTACCGCTTATAACTGTGTTCCTGTTGGCAACAAAATTTGCGCGCCAGGCGGCAGTAGTAACAATAGGCATACTGGCGGCAGTTCTGGTGTATAACATTTTTACTAGATTTGCAGCTGTATCGCTTTTTCCCGTAAGAGAGGCTCCGCTTTTCTGGAAAATATTGTACGAAGGATCATATGGCCTTTTGTTAATATCGGAAGTTATCGGCTTGTGGATAGTAATCAAACTGCTTAAAGAGGTCCACAAGCAGACAGATTCACAGGCAGGAACCAAATCTTAATATTTATCGATAGAAAATATTTGAATGGTATTTAATCTAAATTGGCAGGTTTAGATTTACCGAATGCTTTCTGAACAGTAAGCACCCGTTTGGCGCAACTTAATTATTCGGATTCCGTATAATTGTCCAAACAATTCTTGCAGTTATCCACTAAAAACTTACTGGAGCATTTATGAAATATCTTTCTTTTCTTTTACTAATATTGATGTCTCTGCCTGTTCTGGCACAAGAACAGACATTAATAAGCGGAGATGTGGAACATGGGGGATTCGGCGGACCGTCGCTCAAGATTACAAACATCAACGGAGAGAATGCAGTTTTAGTCGGAGGCCGCGGGGGCTGGATCGTCAATCATAAATTTGTGCTTGGCGCAGCCGGTTACGGACTTGCATCGAATATTTTTCCAAAAGGATCCGATTCGACCGGCAGGTATATGGAAATGGGTTATGCCGGACTGGATCTTGAATACATTACTTATTCAGATCATCTTGTTCATTTGTCGCTGGAATTATTGATCGGCGGAGGCGGCATAAGATATAAAGAGGATGATGATTTTGTTTTTGGAAGGCCAACGGACGGATTTTTTATTTTGGAGCCCGGAATCAATGTGAATCTGAATGTAACCCACTTCTTCCGAATCTCCTGCGGTGCAAGCTACAGGCATATCAGCGGACTCAGCAGCAATTTATCGACCAATTCCGACTTAAGCGGGGTTTCTGCCGTGCTTACATTGAAATTCGGCAATTTCTAAAATCCCTCTATTCAAATCTAAAATTTCCTAAAAGGCAGGCCACAGCCTGCCTTTTTAAATTCTTTGCCAAATGCTTTGGGATATTGACTCTTACTGAAAAACCTGCTAACCTTCAGAAAAACAGCCTAAAGCATATGGATCAGCAGTTAATTAATATTTAAAACAACAGCAATTAGATTGTATTTAAGGAATAGTCATGAAGAGAACGAAAATAACGCTTTTATTTGCCGTCGTATGGGCGTTGACATCGTGGGCACAACAGCAGGATACCGACCGGTTCTCAAAAGTAATCAACCGCCTGGTTGAAGCAATGAATAAACATGATTATACCGGAATAGTGAGGGAGTATGATGCAAGCATGACTGCTGCATTTCCGCTCACAAATACAACAGTATTATTCAAAAATTATGAAACTCAATACGGTCGTGTAGTCCGCACTGATCAGCCTCAGATCAAAGCAGCCGACCAGGCAGTATGCGTAATATATTTTGAGCGCGGTGTTCAGGATTTAACGTTATACTTAAATGACCAGGATAAAATCAAGGGATTCATTTTTACGACTCACATTGCATCTGAATCCAAACCGGCACAACAAACACAACCTGCTCCGACAACTACGCAGACATCTCCTGCACCTTCAGTTTCCACTACGGCAGCCGAGACTCCATCTGCACCGGTACAAACTACGCCTGCAGTATCAACTCCTTCTGCCGGCACTGCAACAACCGCGCAACCTCCTGCTCCGGTTATTGCCGATAAACAGCAGACAGAATTGTCTATTCCTTTTAAAAACACATGGACTGTAATAACCGGCGGGAAACCGCGTGAGGGATCTGCAAAAAACAATCTGCTCCAGCAGCAATTTGCCTATGAATTTTCTGCTGTAGATGCGGATGGATCACGTTACAGGACCGACGGTAAAGCAAATGAAGATTATTACAGCTACGGAAAAGAAGTGTTAGCCACAGCCGACGGCACTGTTATCGAAGTAATAGACGGCATCCGGGAAAATACCCCGGGTTCACGAAATCCCTACGCGCCTATCGGCAATGCTGTCACAATCCAGCATTCAACAAGGGAATATTCCGTGTTATCATATTTAAAACCCGGAAGTATCCGCGTAAAATCCGGAGACAGAGTAACACGCGGACAGGTTATAGCACAGTGTGGAAATTCAGGCGGTGCTACGGAACCTTCTATCCATTATCACCTGCAGGATTCGCCCTACCTGCAGACCGCAAAGGGATTAAAGTTTTATTTTGAGCGTGCGATGATTACAAAAGAAGGAAAAAAGGAACTTAAAATAAATTACCTGCCTGAAGCCGGCGAAACGGCCAGTCCTGAATAATTTATTATCACATTCAGCTAACGTCCTGATTTGAGTTTGCCTTCAATAATTGCGACCATAAAATCGATGTGCAGGGGTTTCGGGAGGAAATAGTCGACACCCATCCGTAATCCGGCTCTTACGATACGTGCATCGCCCGGATATGTCATCATCAGGAACGGGATATGATTCCACTGTTTGTTTGAGCGCACTTTTTCATAAAACTCGAATCCATCAGTGTCAATCTGCGGAAATACTACTTCACTAAGAACGAGATCCAGTTTGGTATTATTTAAGAATTGAATGGCTTCATCCGGATGCCTGGCGACCCTGACGTCATATCCGCGGCCTATCAGGGCGCGTGCAACCGAAATCAGATCGTCCTGGTCAGAATCCACAATCAATACAGTTTCCTTTGTTTCGTGAGCAGCACGCAGTAAAGAATATCTTTTTTCAGCAGCAGCCTGATCTTCCGGTGTTATGCCGAATTTCTTCCGCATAATATCGAGCACTTCCTGCTCATTATCCGTTACCACTCCATCCCGCCAGACAATCTGAAGCGCATCCACGTATGCATCAATTTTTATATCAACCTCAAGCCGGCAATGATCCTCAAAGGAGATTGAAGACTGAGTACGCACGCGGTGCAGCATGGCGGATTCTTCAGGTGTTATCACGCCGTCAGCCCAGCATTCCCGCAAAAGTTCCCGGTACAGCGCAAACCGGCCGGCCTGTGCCTGCGGTTCGCTCTTTTGCATAGGGGCAGCTGCTTTTTCCTTTTTAGGCGCAACGTGAGCCGAAACATCTTCAGGTGCTGCCGGTTGATATGCAGCATCCTGCATAGGAATTAATTGTTCCGGAGTATCCTTTAACACAAAATCCTGCGATGCCGGTGTTTCTTGAATATTTTCTCCGGCTTGCACTTCATCGGCTGTTTCCTGCTCCGGTTCCTGCTCCTTGATAGGCTTAAACTCGATGTCCCCTTTGCCCGCCGCTTCGGCACGCATCAATTCTTCGATACGCTCGGAATACAACTGCGCATAATGATTTTTCGGATCGATTTGATAGACTCTTGCCACGACCGCCAGAGCGCGATGGTACAATTTGACTTTTATAAATTCTTCGGCAGATGCAAGCAGGCGGGAAACGGTCTGCATGCGGCGTTCCAGAGGCATATCCACTTCGCCGAATTCTTTTGACCGTTTTTCATTTTCTTTCTGGATTAAATAACGTGTGCGCTCAAGAAACGACCGGATATACATGTTTTTGGGATCAAGCTCAAAGGCCGCCTCAATCTCCAATAAAGCACCGTCGTATTTTTTTAATTTCACCAGCTCGTCGGCCGTGCGAAGATGTTTGCTCACACGTTCTTTAAACGGTTCTGCACCGGATTTTTTTTTGTTAAACATCAAATCGACTATTTCTCCTGAGGTGAATTACGAAGTTTTCCGTCAATTATTGAAAAAAGTATTTTCATGTCAACCGGTTTCTCAAGAACATGATCCACACCTAGTCTATAACACGCCTGCACCACTTTTTTATGAGCGATGGAACTGATAAAAATGAACGGGGTCTGGCCTAAAGCCGGGTCCTCACTCAATTTATTGCGGAATCCCATTCCATCTATGTGATCCTTCGGAAAAAGAATCTCGGAAATAATAAGGTTGGGCGTATGAGTTCTCAGAATCTGCAGTGCATCCTCCACTTTTTGCGATAAAAGAACGGTAAGGCCGCGCTGCTGCAGTTGTTTGCTCAGAGAGACAAGAATATTCCTGTCCGAGTCAACAACAAGAACGGTTCCCCTTGATTTCGATGATTTTTGTATATCGGCATACCTTGATTCCGCCTCGATCTGTTCGTCTTTCGAAATTCCGTATTTATCGATCATCATCTGCAGCGCTTTTTGTTCCAACCCGCTTAGACTATGGTCGTGCCACGCTATCCGCAACGCTTCTAAATATGCACCGATCCTCGTTTCCCGTTCGAGCTTCAAGTGTTCTTCCTGGGTTATGCCGAAAAGTTCACGTATAGTCTTAAGTTCTTGAGCCTCTTGTTCAGTGATTTTTCCGTCAAACCATACTTCTTTTAATAATTCCATATACATCATTCTGCTGCCGATTTCCGGTTTATCCTGGATTTGAGGTTCCGGCAATTCAGGCTGAATAAGTGTTGCTACAGGTTTTATCTCTTCACTGCTCTTTTCATTCATCAGTATTTCAATGCGTTCTGAGAAAGTCTGAGCATAATAATTTTTGGGATCTACTTTATACACCTTGGCAACTTCTTCCAGGGCATGTGTATAGTCTTTATTTTTTATGAATTCCTCTGCTTTTGCCAGATACTGGGATATAAGAGCCGCAGGATCTTCAGGCGGTTTCTCTTCAGTTACGGCCTGTTCCGAATCTTTGGGCTGAGACCGCTTATACATCAATTTTACACGTTCAAGAAATGAGCGCGCATAATTGTGTTTCGGATCAATTTCAAGCGCCCGTTCAATTTCCATCAGAGCTTCTTCGAACTTTTGCTGGCGCGTTAACTCATCCGCCGCCCGCAAATGCTTTCCAATTTGCTCTTTTATATCCTTGGGATCCTGTTTGTTTTCTTCAGGCATTTGTTCGAGTCTATTTTTTTTTGTTTTGGAATAATCCAAACAGTATTAATGAATACCGAAATTCGTTTGTATAATTATCGAATTTTCAGTACCTCTTTTTAAAAAAAAACTGCTTCTTCTATAATAACACTATATTATAATAGTTCTTAAGACGATTTCCAAGACCGATATATGCAATATATCGCATAACACCGGTTTTTCAGCAAATTTACGCCGGTTAGATGCCCAAAAACCGGAGATTACCGTTTTCTATCGAAATAATCCTAATTGAACCACTGCAAGTTTGCCAAATTCCGTGTTCACTGACCGGGCAGCAAGCAATTTGAATGATGGATTGGATGTAAGCATTACCGCCGGTATTCCTTTTCCGGTAGTCATAAACTGCGGTACTTCTGTAAACAAATCTGTACTTATTGCCGTACCCAGAGAAGGCAGATTGCCGGTAATAACAACTGTCGAACTGTTTTTTTCAAATCTGGGCGACGCAGCAAGCTGTAAGCACTTCATTTTTTCTTCCTTAGAAGCCTTCGGCGGCAGCTGCATACTAACGACAATAAGCGAGCGTATTCCCGCATCTATAGCGACCTGTAACCCGGCTTCAAAACTCGCTGCCTTTATATTTTCAAATGTTTGATTGTATTGTGATATAATCGGGTACGAGCTGAAAACAGCGTTCCCGGTCTGCCGGCCGGAAATATTCATCATTTCGCCGAATGCGCTTCGCCAATCCGCTTTTGAAGAAAGAACATTTACAAAATCGGTACGCGAAGCTAGACCCGGATACCTTACAATTCCCTGAACGGCCAGCACTTCTATTTTTTCCTGTTTTAAAATTTTCAGCAGTTCATTGACATGCCGCTCCTCCAATCGCTTGCCGAAGTCAGCGTAATTCAGACTGGCAATATTCAGAATAATTTCCGGTTTTCTTTCTGCTCCCGCTTCCTCTTTTGTCGGTACAGGAGAACAACTCCAGCTGACAATAATCAGAAGCAAGATCGAATATCTCTTATGTATGCGCGGTTTCATTTTCCTCGTTTCAGTATATATCAATTTTTTATTCCTGCTAAAGTTACATATACGACGGCTGCAAAACAAACAGAAAAAAGAAATATCATTCGGAATGCAGTATTTTGCTAACGGGAAGAATTTCTGAATAAAACAACATCATCCATTCGATACTGAATCATATTCTCCATTTCCCCGGAATTTCAGCCCGGCACCTGACACACCTGCCGTCTGAAATCTTGTTGCTTATTACCCTGAAACCCTGCCGTTGTATAAGCAGTTCATTGCAGGAACAGCAATATGTGTTTTCATAGTTACGAGTCTGCCCCGGCAGGTTGCCCGTATAAACATAGTGCAGGCCTTCTTTATAACCTATTTCTGCAGCCCGTATTAAAGCAGCCGTTGGAGTAAAATCTTCTTTTGCATTCATTTTATAATCCTGATGATAGGCGGTAACATGCCATGGTATATCAGGCGATACGGAACAAATGAATTTTGCCATATCCGTCAGCTCTTCATCAGAGTCATTCATACCCGGGACAATCAATGTCACTACTTCAATCCACTTGCCCCGCAGGTGCAGATATTTAATGGTATCAAGCACGTTCTGCAGTAATCCGCCCAATTGGCTGTATGTTTTCTGGCTGTAACTCTTCAGATCAATTTTAAAAAGGTCGACCCATGGCTCCAGGTAATCCAGAACTTGCGGATTACCGTTTCCATTCGATACGTACGAAGTTAGAATTCCGTATCCCTTAGCCCGTTTAAATATCTCCACCGACCACTCAGAAGTTATAAGGGGTTCGTTATATGTGCTGGTAATAACCGGAGCTTTTTTTGACAAAGCAATATTGACAATTTCTTCAGAACTGATTTTCTCGATTGAAGAAACCGCGCGGGGATCTCTAAGTGTCTGCGAAGTTATCCAATTCTGGCAGAAGGAACAGTGGTAATCGCAGCCAAGCATTCCGAAACTAAGCGCTGCCGAACCGGGCAAGACATGGAAAAAGGGTTTCTTTTCTATAGGATCCAGTGCAATTCCCGAAACATATCCAAAAGGAACAAAAAGTTTTCCGCCGATATTAAACCGGACTTTGCAGATGCCTTCTTTACCAGGGGGGATTTTACATTTATGCCCGCACGCAAAACACTGCACCCAGTTCTCTTTTATTCTGGAATAAAGCTCTCCCTCTTTCGTGCAGCCTGCAAGTATTTCTTTAAACGCAACTTCGGCCATTACTCTCGCCTCTCAAGTAAGACACGGCGCTGCAGCAAATCTTCTGCGATGAACATTTTGTAATCAGAAACCGTTAACGGCGAATTACAGCGATTTTTCCCGTTACAGTTTGTGAACCGTTTTCTGCATACGCAACAATAAAATATATACCGGAAGAAACAAGCACACCGTTTTTATCCCGTCCATCCCAAAATGCTCTTCCTCCGCCCTGAGCTTCAAACTGGTTTACAAGAATGCCGCTTACTGTAATAATTTTTATTGTACTCCCTGCAACGAGATTACGTATTGTCAGGCGTTGTTCGTTCGGCAATATGAATGGATTCGGCCCTGCTTCCAGTTTTGTATACGTCTCATTTGTCTGAACCGCATCTATGGTCAAACTGGATAAACCCTGCTCTGTACCGAAATAAACAATACCCCGTTTATGATCTATGGCGATCGACCGTACATTATCGGATAAAAGCTGGCCATTAGTGGATGCAGAATTATACGTCTGAAGCAGCTGTGAACAGTCCGGATTGACAACAAAAACCCCGTCGTTAGTGCCGATCCATTTATTATTAAGCGCATCAACAGCTATGGTCTGGACAGTCGGTGCGTAAGTCTGCAGTGCATAACTCGGTGATACCTGTCTCGGCACCTGAGGATCAGGGATAATTGTGACACCTTTGCTGGTACCAACCCATACTGCGCCGTCGTGATCTACTGCAACCGTCAGAACTACATCGCTTTTTAATCCATCCGAAGATGAAAGGTGTCCCCAATAACCTTGAGTTTCATTTCCGTATATCGGTATACCTGAAAACACCTGGGATTCATTGACCAGATAGACACCGTTTAATCTGTTTGCCGTACTTTTTGTCTGCCAGGGAAGATCTCCTGCAAGCCATTTTGTTCCGTAGTGATCAACAGCTATAGTGTGAAAATAACCATCCAGAGTATATCCTGAGTACTGGTTATCAAAATACGCTCCATTTCCGTCGCCGTCCAGCCGAATAAGACTCCTGCCGTTTACCGTATTTAAATTTACCAGCCAGGTGTTGTTTTCGTTATCGACCGCAAATCCGCCTGTTACAACGTAATCAACAGGATTTGCAATTGCCGATGGAAGGCTCGGGGTGCTGTAATAATTCAATGTTTCCTGGATGCTGTCATTTTCCACTTTTATTGCACCGTATCCCCAGGAACTGATCCAGACAGTACCTTTTGTACCAAGTGAAACCATGTAGCAGTTAAGGCCGGGAAAATTCTTCCATTGTGAATTTTCAGGCAACGACGGATCATATCTGTAAAATCCGGCTGTAAGAGAATTCGAGCCCGGTGCTGCCCAGAGAACTCCATCATCGTCCACCGCAACACTGCTGAAAAGAATTGAATTCGGGCCGTTCGGACAATAATAATTCCAACTGGATGCCGTTCGCCTGGTTAGTCCGTTAGACTTGGTGCCGATCCAAAGAGAAGAAGTGCTTGGTATAAGGACCGATCCCTGTACGGAGGGATTCGAATCAACGGACGTCGGCGAACCTGCAAAAGAAGAGACAGACTCTACGATCAGGCCTTCTCCTTCATTTCTCAAAACCAACAGTCTTCCACCACTGACTTTCACATCGGTGATTGATTTACCGGTAAATGCTCCGACAGCACCGGTTGATCCTTTTGAATAATAACCTAATCCGCTTTCTGTTGCAATTGCCAGCGTATCATTGAATAATGCCAGTGCTTTAATTGAAACAGTACCGGAAATTCCGGGAATCACTGTATATACAGTCCAGGGATCGGGAGCGGAAAGATTTGTTGCTGCGGAGGAAGCCACCGCCAATCCAATATCAGTTCCTATAAATATGCTGCCTGCTCCGCTCAAGACACATTTAACAACAGGAGCCGACTGGAAGCCGAAGCTTGCATAGGTGTCTCCAAATTCCCATTTATCAATTTTAAAAGGGATCACACCAAATACTGTGGCGACCAGCATCGTATCGCCTTTTAGATTAAAACCCTGGACTCCTTTTTTTGAATCATCGTTTGGCCTATTAGCATCGATTGTCGACCAGACTTCCGTTTCCAGATCATAGGTATTGATATACCCGTTTGCGGTGCCGATCCAAATGCGTTCTCTTGATTCCGCTGCAATACAGCGAATATCGTTTGATGCAAGTCCGCTGGAAACATCAAATTTTTTATACCGGTCGGAGTCGATATCATACATGAACACGCCGCTGCTTGTCGCCGTCCATATAGTATTGCCGACACGCACAGCACCGTTGGTGGATTTCATATCGGTGAATGTTTTCCACTGACCTTTACTCTGCTGGCCTTGTGCACCGGCACACAAAAGAAACATAGAAATGAAAACAAAAAATATTTTATAGTTCATAGAGTATTCACCGGGGATTGCTTTTTAATTTTTTGAAGAGTGCAGCCATCTCTATTGCTGTCAATGCGGCATCCCATCCTTTATGTCCTTTTGAGCCGCAGGTTCGATCCAGCGCCTGCTGTTCGTTATCTGTCGTCAGCACTCCGAATACAACCGGTATCGAATAGCGGAGCGCCACATCCTGAATTCCGCGTGCTGTTTCTGCACAAACATACTCAAAATGCGAAGTTTCTCCTCGGATAACTGCCCCGAGGCAGATGATCGCATCCCATTTTTTTTGTGCTGCCAAACGGTTTGCCACCTGAGGCAGCTCAAACGATCCAGGGCAGTAAAATACTTTACAGTTTTTCCCGGGAACATTATGTTTTTGCAGGCACTGTTCGGCACCGTCTAAAAGTCTTTTCGTAATATGGTGATTGAATTTGCTGACAATGATAGCGAACCGGAATTTATCAGCCGGGTCTTGTACTATATCAGGAATATAATTTTTGGGATTCACGATAATTCAGGAGAAAAGGCGGTTACGCATATCTTCAACAATATCCAGCGATACGGTATAAACACCTAATACATTTTCATCATTCTTTTTGCCGCCATGATAATCGGAGCCGCCGCATTCAAGCAGAAAATACTGGTCAACTACTCCACGATAAAATTCCTGGCGTGCTTCATTATGAGATGGGTGTACCACTTCTATTCCATCCAAACCGGACTTGATAAGAGTCGATAATTCCAAATCTGTCGTATATTTACCCGGATGGGCCAGAAATGAAAGTCCGCCCGCCTGTGTTATCAGCTGTGTCGCTTCCACTGGGGAGAGCTGATATTTTCGTTCATATGCAGGAGCGCCGGCGCCTATATATCTTAAAAACGCTTCGTGGTAAGTACCTGTAAGTCCCTCTTCCATCAAAGCGCTTGCAATATGCGGGCGGCCCACTGAACCTACTCCGGCCTGATCAAGTACTGCATCCAATTTCAAAGGGATATTGATATCGTTTAGTTTTTGAACTATGCGTTCGGCGCGTTTTAACCGCTCATAGCGGAAAAAAGAAAGATAATCCAGCAGCTTCTTATCGTTATGATCAAAGAAGAAGGCAAGCAGGTGAATATCTTTATCATTCAACGCAACGCTTAATTCTACGCCGGTTACAACTTCTATACCAAAGCTTTTGCCTTCTTCCACCGCTTCATCAATACCGCCGACATTATCATGATCGGTAATTGCAATAACCGAAAGGTTTGCCGCGTGAGCCCGTTGAACAATTTCTTTAGGAGTTCGCGCGCCGTCGGAGTATGTTGTATGAAGATGGAGATCAGCTCGGGGACCGTCGGACCGGTTTGTATTTTCCCTCAGTTCATTCCTCTTGTTGCCCATAAATACTCTTAAAAACTATTATTCTCCAGCGCACTTCTGTCCTTGAGTTCCGTCCATTATAATGTAAAGAAGCTTTATAAATATTTTTTTCTAAATGCGTCATAATCGTTGATAATAAGCTTGTTGCCTTTCATCTGTACCTCGCCGGCTTCGATGAACAAATGAATCATGCGGGATACGGTTTCACGGGAAGTGCCCGCCATATTGGCAATATCCTGCTGCAGCGGCAGGTCGTCAATTTCCACCTTGCCTTTCCTGAAAACACCGACATCGTCCGCAAGAATCAGCATAACATTAGCGACTCTTCCTTCTGCATCTTTTAATGACAGGCTCTTGATTTGCATATCGGCTTTGCGCAGCCGCATTGCAAGTTCTGCCAGGAGTGAAATTGTAACAGAAGGGAATTCATTCAGCAATTCCAAGAAATCCCTGCGATGAATCATGAATAATTCAGATTTTACGGTTGCTATAACACTCGCCGACCTTGCCAGCCCGTCCAGCAGCGACATCTCGCCGAAAAATTCCCCCGGACCGAACATGGACAAAATCACTTCCCGGCCATCCTCGTCCATCCGAACCACTTTAACCTTGCCCGAGATGATAACGAAAAGCGCCGCCCCGCTTTCCTGTTCAAGAACGACAATATTGCCTTTCTTGTATTTTTGTGTTGTACCCAGCTTAACGACCTTTAATAAGTCTTTCTCTTCCAGTTCGGAAAAGATAGGTACATTACGGAGAAAACTAATTTCGTCTTGAGGCATTGTAGTCCGCTTATGATATGTAAGTTATACGCTTGTTTAATATAAAATTAGGACATAGCACCGCTCGAACTTTAATAATATATCCTGCTGTGTCGTGAAATGCAAGGTTTTATTGACTATAAATCAGCAAATAGTTACCTGTATTCACACACGATTATAGAAAACATAAAAAATTACTTAACTTTTCCCAATTCTTTCTTGAGGAAGTCGATCACAACCACAGGCTCCGGATCTTCGTTATTCAACACGGCCAGGTATAAAGACATCCAATCGCCAAAATATATCAAGGAAAACAAGCGCGCAAGAAGAGATTTTCCTTCACTGTTAATTTCAGTAACCATGCCGGCATATTGTGAAATGATCTGTTTGGAAATTTCTTCTCTAACTGCCACCCGCTTGTGTGTGCCGGTGTCTTTGAGAAAAACAACATGCATCTTCTTCATCAAATCAGTCAATACTTTCCATCCTACAAGTTCATTATGATTCATCTCCGGCAATACATGGCCTGAAGAAAGCTGTTTGGAATTCTCGGCAATCTGCCCGCGCCACCGGATGTTTATCGTATCAAGATGTTCAACCGGAGAGTAAATCACAGGCAGCATGCCTTTTAGGCATTCAGCCAGTTTTAACGGTGCATTTTTTGGCGATTCAGGATTGCTGTATAAAATAGCTTTTGCCCTGAGCAGACCGGCTGTTTCTCTGATATCTTTATCTTTGGATTTGATTAATCCTAATTTACCAAGACAAACGAGAAGCGGAAAAAACGAATATCCCAGCGCCGCACGGGGAGAAAGGCCGCCGGGAATTTGTATCCACGGCTCTCTAAATTTTTTTGCTATTTTTGCTGTTACACCCCCGGTACTGATACATAAAATCCTGGCTTTTCTTTTTATTGCATCCTTATGCGCCGAGATAGTCTCTTCCGTATTCCCGGAATAGCTCGAAACAATAACAAGAGTGTTCTTTCCCACAAATTCCGGCAGGACATAATTCCGATTTACCATAAACGGGACTTTAAGCTCTTCGGCAAGATACGATCTAAGCAGATCGCCGCCAATAGCCGATCCGCCCAGCCCTGTCAATACAATATTCTGTATCCCTTTTATATTCAGTTTGATCTTTGCTTCTTTCCCTATCTGAACTGCTTGTTCTATTTGTTTCGGAAAATCATTTATCCAGATTGACATACCTTTCGGATCTTTTCGTGTGATATCATCGAGCGTCATTGTTATTCTCCTGATTAATGCCTGCGGCACAGAAAACCGTTAAATTCACATCAACAGCCGTTTTTAAGCGCTTTTTAGTAATATGTAATTCCCGGTTCATTCGATGGGAATATCCGGGAATTTTCGTTTCATTAAATTCTTTAAATACGATATTATTTCGTCTTCGGACTGCATCATCAATACGCGTTCAGCAACGTGAATTGCTTCCGTATAATGAATCGAACGGATAATTTTTTTGATTTCGGGCACAGCATTCGGCACCACGCTTAATTCATCAAGACCGAGTCCGATAAGTAAAATAGTAGCCAGGGGATTTCCGGCCATCTGTCCGCACATACCCACCCAGGTACGTTTTTGCTTTCCCCTTTCAATTATACGCCTCAGGAAACGGATTACAGCAGGATGAAATTCCTGGAAAAGGTCCGAAACAATATCGTTGCCGCGGTCAACGGCCAATAGATACTGAATAAGATCGTTAGTGCCTATACTCAGAAAATCTACTTCGTGCCCCAGATGATCAGCTGTAATAGCGGCTGCCGGCACTTCGACCATAACACCGAGTTTTATTCTTTCGTCAAACGCAATTTTCCGCGCACGCAGGTCATCTTTTGCCTGTTCCAATAATTGTTTTGTAAGCTGCACCTCTTTAATGTTTGTCACCATAGGCAGTAGAATGGCAACATTCTTTTTACTGCTGGCACGCAGGATAGCGCGGAGTTGATCTAGAAAAACCTGCGGCTTATCCAGCATCACTCTCACGCCGCGCCAGCCGAGAAAAGGATTATGTTCTTTGATTGACTGGCTCATAAATTTATCACCGCCGATATCGAATGTCCTTATAATGGCATCCTTCGGGTACACAGATTCTGCAATGCGGTAATAAATTTTATATTGTTCTTCTTCGCTTGGAAAAACTTCTTCTCCGAGCAGCAGGCTTTCAGTGCGATATAGTCCGATACCGTCAGCTCCCTGCATTTTAATAAACTCGAGTTCCTCTTCCAGTTCGACATTGGCCGCCAGCTTTATGCAATGCCCGTCGAGTGTTTCCGCGGGCAGATCGCGAAGAGGAGCAAGAGTCTCTTCGAAAATGTGATACTGTTCCTTTTTCTTTTCGTAGTGTTCCGTCGTATCCGGACCGGGATATAAAACGATAGTACCGTCATATCCGTCTACAATAATATTGTCATCGGTACTGGCAAGCAGTGAAATCTGATGGGCACCGACAACAGCAGGTATTTTCAATGCTCGCGCCAGCAACGCCATATGAGAAGTGGCGCCGCCGATTTCTGTCACATACGCCATAACTTCGTTGCGGCTGAAAATTAGTGCGTCTGCTGCCGCAAGGTTGTGAGTTACTATTACCCTGGAACCGTCAATTCTTGACACCAGTTTTTGCTCTTCAAGATTCCGAAGAATTCGATTTTCCACGTCCAGCAGGTCTTCAGCCCGCTCCCGTGTATACTGATCGTGCGAAGCCATCATCAAACGATGATATTTTTCCATTTCATCTTGAACTAAGTATTCAGCATTTTTCCGTTCATTTCTAAGTCTTTTAAATATTTCCTCGAACAGAACCATATCTTCGAGAAGCAATAGCTGAGCCTCGAAGATCTTAGATTGATCACGGCCCAGTTTATTCTCCGCAAAATCAAGCACCTTGGTGACTTCCTTCTTCGACCTGGCAAGCGAATTTTGCAGGCGGTTAATTTCCTTCTCGATTTCTTCAGGTTCGATAGTTCGGGTCTGTATCGTAGGCTCGTGTTTCCGAAAAAGATAAACCGGTCCGATTGCAATACCGGGAGATGCTGCAATGCCTTTCAACCTTGTCTCTTTTTTGCCTATCCTGTCCATTTTCGTTTATTCCGGTATTATCCGAATCCGCATTTGCAATGTTTACAAGGGTTCACCGAACCCGCTTTCGAACAACTCGGCCATCGCTTTATATGCTTCTTCTTCGTCAGGCCCGTCAAAGCATAATAAAAGTTTCGAGCCCTGCTCGGCGGCTAAGGTCATAACGCCGATAATACTTTTGCCGTTAATCTGAATGCCGTCTTTTTCTATAAAAAATTCAGATCGGAATTTTGCAGCAAGTTTG
>JAFGLB010000182.1 GCA_016928255.1 Bacteroidota bacterium | reverse complement strand
ATGCCTGTAAGTGTTGAGGAGTATGAGGTAAAAAACACTTCAAAAAATGCCCAGGAAGTAATTCTGGTTATTCCGAAACCGTCGCTGGTAAATCTTCAGGAGAAGGAATTAAAACCGACAGATCAGGACACCGCATATGTATGTTCGGCCGCTGTGAAAGGCCATTTGCACGAGGACTTTAAATCCGGTTCAATCACAGGCGTTGTAATGGGCAGTACCGACTGTGCAGACAGGATGGCGATAGCCGTGCCTGAAATAAACGGCGTAAAAATCGATACACATCCTTCATTCTGTCTTAACAGGTTGAAGCAGGACCTGTTGTTGAACGATGACGGAAGTTTTTATGAGAAACGAAAACCGATACTGAATCAGGATTACGGAGCTGCGATAAGTCTTTTCTTCGAACTGAAGCCCGGCGAAGTAATGAAAATTCCATTTGCCGTCGTCCTTGATTTTCCGCAGCAGAGATACATCGATGGAAAAATTTTCGACCGCAAGTATATCAAGGATTTCGGGAATAGAGAAACAAGAGCCGTGGATATGGCCAAGACAGCACTGGAGAATTATTCCGGATGGCTTGATCGTACAACGACTATTCAGGGCAAGATATTCGATCTCATACAGAATAATCCTTCCTATAAAAACGACAAGGAAGGAGCACTGAGATTGACCAGACTAATACTGAACGAATTCAGTTTTCCGCTGTCAAATGCAGCAGTATGGGTCGAAGATGAAGACGGAAATCAAAGAGCGAGATTCCTTGAATGTTTTGATTATGCTTATATCGACCCTTCGGATGTGGACTGGTATTCTATGGTACTGCTTGTACTGTTCCCTGAAATTGAAAAAGAGATATGCCAGAGGTTTGTCGATTCAATTCTTGCCGAAGATCCCACCCCTCGATATTATCATTACCACTCATCATTTGTCGAAGCAAGAAAACACTTCATGGAGTACCCGGAACAGTATGAGGGGAAATCACTGGTCCAGATAAGAGATGCTTTCAAAGTTAAAGGAAGCGTTGCGCATGATTTATGTGCAATGCCCAAGGGACATCCGCTGCGTAATGTCAGCGATTATGCATGGTACAATAATAATTACTGGGTAGATTTATTCCCGAAGCTTGTAACAAGAGTATTGCGCAATGTGAAATTCATGGGAGACCAGGAATTCTTAAAGAAGAATTGGAACACTCTCAAATTCGGATTTGAAGCCCTGCAGAAACATGATCTGGATGGAGATGGAATTCCGGAGGGCAATCCGCATGAAGTTAAAAACACTTTTGACAATTTAACTTTATTCGGAGTTGACAGTTACGATGCAACCACTTTCATGGCCGGCTGTGAGGCAATGAAGATATTGGCCGGCATGATGAACGATGAACCGGCAAAGAAATTATACGAAGAAAGCTATAATAAAGCTTCTGCAGCTTTCGAGAAATTATGGAGAGAGAAGAAAAACAAACGGGGCACAAAACTGCAGTACTATGTTACCTGTTATGATACTGTCACGAAGAAAATGAATACAGATGTATGGACTAATCAACTTGATGCTTTATGGTACATGATAGCAATCGGGGAAGAACCGTTCATACCTGAAGATAAGGCAAAGAAGATCCTTGCCACGATTTATAAAAATAACCGCACAACCATGGGCTGGGCGATGTGCCGTACTGAAAACGGCGAAGCCGTCGAATCAGAACAGGGACAGGATGTCTATACTACCTCCAACTATGTCTTTGCACAGCTGCTTGATTACTACGGTATGGTAAAAGAAAGCAAAGAAGTATATAAAGCTATGGATAAGGTTGTTTTCCAGTATGCTAATTCTTTAATAACTCCGGATAATCTTAGAGCCGAAATGGAAAAAGAAGCCGGGGAGCTGACAAAAGGCCCGCACTATATTGTTGCCGCATATCCACGACCGGGTGCTATATTAACTCAAATCGTTATACAGTATATTAAAGAACTTCAGATGAAGGAAGGAAAAAAGAAAATTGATTCTTCAAAGCTGAAGTCGTTTGTAACCGATTTGTTCCTTAAATAGCGCAAAGGTATAAAATTTTACCTGCAGAAAATTCGCAATAAACTATAAAAAGCGAGTTCAGATAGGTTATTGGCCTTATTTTCTGAAAAACTGGTAAATTTTCCACTTTTTTTATTAAATCATATGTTAAATGCTGCATTACGCTTGTATAATGCAACGCTGTCGCTTGCTTTTTTCGATATAAATCTTAAACATGTTACAATATTAGGGATAGGAGTCTTTTTTAAGGGGCATCCTGACTTGATATTTGTTCAAAGGGGACTGTTATTCAATTAATTTAAATTACTTAAAAAAAAAGCGGAGTATACTGTGCAAGCTAATTCAGAACGCCTTTCCATCAAAGAAAAAATTGGCTATAGCGTTGGAGATACAGCTTCAAATTTGTTCTTTCAGACAATAATGTTGTTCCTCACCTTCTTCTACACAGATGTATTCGGAATTCCCACTGCAGCCGTAGCGACCCTGTTCTTAGTGACAAGGATATGGGATGCCGTCAATGATCCGTTTATGGGTACGATTGCAGACCACACAACCACCAAGTGGGGAAAATTCCGCCCGTATATTCTTTTTATGTCTCTCCCATTTTGCGTTATGGGAGTCCTCGCATTTACAACACCAGATTTTTCTGTTACAGGGAAAATCATCTATGCATATATAACTTATAACTTGTTAATGATGACCTACACTGCTGTTAATGTTCCGTACTCGGCTTTAATGGGTGTCATAACGCCGAATTCACAGGAACGCACGGAGCTGTCAACATATCGCTTTGTTGCTGCATTTATCGGCGGACTTATTGTTCAGGGTTCGATGCTTTATCTTGTAGATTATTTCGGCAAAGGCGATGCGGCAACCGGATGGCAGTGGGCAATGGGATGTCTTTCAGGGCTGGCATTATTATTATTCATAATAACTTTTGCTACAACGAAAGAAAGAGTTCTTCCTCCAAAAGAACAGAAAAACGATCTTAAAGTTGATTTGAAAGATTTGTTTACAAGCAAACCTTGGTTGCTGATTGCCGGTGCGACTGTTTTCCAATTGATTTTCATCGTAATCCGTTCTTCTATGATCATGTATTATTTCAAATATTTTGTTGGAGATCAATCGCTGACACTCTTCGGTAATACAATAGATCTTGATTTCAACACATTTGCATCCTCATTTATGATTATTGGTTCGGTAGTAACCATACTTGGTTCTATACTTACACCTTGGATGTCAAAAAGGCTCGATAAAAGAAATACATATGCCGGTGCGTTGTTAGTCAGTTCTATTTTTGCCGGATTATTCTATTTTGTTTCACCGCAGGATGTTTTAATTATTTTCGGACTTAATATTATTGTCTCGTTTGCATTCGGCCCTGTTTCAGTACTCCAGTGGGCAATGTATACAGATGCGGCTGATTATTCAGAATGGAAAAATAACCGGCGTGCAACCGGTCTGATCATGGCGGCATCTTTGTTTGCTTTAAAGATGGGTCTTACCTTGGGCGGTGCTATTGTTGCCGGGATGCTCGGCTACTATGGATTTATCGCGAACCAGATTCAGGCACCCGAAACAACACATGGTATTTTATTGCTAATGAGTATCTATCCGGCCGTATTTGGCATATGCGGCAGTTTATTAGTTATGTTCTATCCGTTAACTAATAAAATGATGGAAAAAATTGAAGTGGATCTGCAGGCAAGACATCAGGCATAGCGCTGAGCATGCAGCTCTGCCTGGTTAATTCATTTTTTTTTGCGATAGAAATACATATTAGAAACAACTCGTAATAGTCCTGTTAAAAAGAAATATTTATAATCATATAATCACGTATTAAAATCAAGAGGAGGATAATATGTCTCTTGGAAATTTTTGCAGTAGATTATTAACCGTATTTGTGTTCTTGGCGATCGTGGTCTTCCAGGTATCTTTAGCGCAAGGATCGGGAACGATAAAGGGACAGGTTCTTGATCAGATGACCGGTGAATCACTCGTTGGAGCGAATGTCACGGTAGAGAATACAAGTATCGGTAATGCCGCCGACCTTGACGGGTATTATACACTGCGCCTGGTCCCGGCCGGTAAATGGACATTAAAAGTATCATACGTCGGTTACAAGTCGATTACACAGGAAGTAACCGTTGCCGATAATGCTATAATCGAGCAAAATTTCAGATTGGCACCGCAAGCGATAGCAGGAGAAGAAGTGGTAGTAACAGCTCAGGCACGCGGACAGGTGCAGGCAATTAACCAGCAGCTTTCTGCTGATAAAATTTCAAGCGTTGTTTCGGAAGCAAGGATTCAGGAACTGCCGGACTTCAACGCGGCTGCAGCGATAAGTAGATTGCCCGGAATTACAACACTGTCAAGTTCCGGCGAAGCTAACAAAGTCGTCATCAGAGGTATGGCTCCAAAATTCAACCAGATTACAATCGGCGGAATTTCACTGGCATCCACCGGAAGCACTCAGATAGGAGTAACTTCTCAGGGCGGAACAGCCGGATCAATCAGCAACGACAGAAGCGTCGACCTTTCAATGATGTCTCCTTATATGATTAAAACCATTTCCGTATATAAATCCTTGACACCGGATATGAATGCCAATGCAATAGGCGGTACCGTAAACATGGAATTAAGAGAAGCTCCATCGGAAATTCATGCCGACCTATTGCTCCAGACAGGCTATACGAAAAAGAGCGATCATTACGGCAACTACCGCGCTGTTGTGTCTGCAAGCGGACGTTTTTTTGATGATAAGCTCGGTATTTATGCATTGGGAAATATTGAACAGTACGACCGCGATGCAGATAACATGAGCGCCGGTTATGAAATTACTTCGGACAAGCTCGGCGATAACGGCTATCTCCCTGTCAGGGTTACAAATGTACAGCTTAACCGACATTATGAAACCAGAAAAAGATTCGGCGGCAATCTTGTTTTTGACTATCGCTTGGCTTCAGGTTCCATCAAGTTTATTAATATGTTCAGCCGCCTGAATTCCGATTATCGGGATTATAGAACGATACTAAACTATTCTTCTCAATCGCAGGATCTGGCTTTCAGATACCAGGAAGGTAACAACGATGTCGATTTAGCGATCAATTCATTGAGCTTTACATATGATCTTGGTTTTATGTCAATCGATCTTAAAGCCGCAAATAATTATTCAAGGAATAATTTACCCTCTGCACCGCAATCTGATTTTTCACAAACAAGAGGTGTCGGGACTTCAACACCCAATACGATTCCTGAAGATTTAACAAGCCTTATTACTTACGGAGGCACAGCCGGTACATATTTGAATACACTGACTCGTTTTAGTTCGGATTACAAAGAGAACGGTCAGACAGCAAAAGGAGATTTTAAATTTCCCATTAGTCTGAGCTCCGATTTAAGCGGCTACGTTAAAGTTGGAACTGAATACAAATATATTCAGCATAAGAATGGTCAAGAGACACCCTATGCGTCTATTATAGGAACAACTACTATCCAAACGGCAATTTCAAATGCTATTCGTGCGGCTTATCCGGATATCATTTTTGATGCTGGTCAAAGTAGATTTCCAGCGACAAGTTTTACCTCCAGCGATACCAAGATTACTGAACCGTTTCTCGATGACCGTTTCGGAGGCATAATTTGGGCTAATGAAGCCAGTATACTGAATAATCTTATTAATGTTATATCCAGTGATCCTCAATATAGTGCTGATAATGCACCGGCGTCACAACCCGGCGGCTGGTTCTATGGTTATTATCAGACTCTTCCCAACAGGTATAAATATATCGAGAGATACCTTTCCGGATATTTTATGTCTGAATTGAATTATAATGATCTGATGGTTGTGGGCGGTGTCCGTTATGAAAAACAAAGAGGAATATATGATGCTTATATTTTGATGGACGGCCGTGATACAAGAAGCCAGAGATATTTTCCTGTTACTGCTTTCCCGGAAAACGAATTCTGGCTTCCGATGATTCAGGCAAAATATAAAATGACTGAGTGGTTCGATATTCGTGCAGCGTTTGCACAAACCTTAGCTCGCCCTGATTACCATCAACTTGCACCCAACTATACTATAGGTTACGGCCAGGGTTCAGTGCGAGCCGGAAATCCTAATCTCAGAACTGCACAAGCCGATAATTATGATCTCGTATTAACTTTCAATAGTAATGAATTGGGACTTCTCACTATAGGCGGTTTCTATAAAGAAATAACTGATTTTACTTATGCTACACAATATTCGCTTTATGAAACAGCACCTGAAGGAGTCTTTACTATAAGTGACTTTAATATCGGCGGAACCCAGCCTGTTCGGGGTGCCAATTTATTCACTTATATGAATAGTCCGTATACTGCTTATATTAGAGGTCTCGAAGTAGATCTTCAGGCGAGATTCCTGTATATGCCGGCTCCGCTTAACGGAGTTATACTGGGTGTTAACTATACAAGGATGTCTTCAGAAGCTACATATCCCTGGAGGAATGCCAGAACGACTATAATTGGCCCTCGCCAGACTCTTACGGAAGTTTTTGACAGTACACGTACAGGACGTTTAATTAATCAGCCGAATGATATAGTAAATGCTTATATCGGCTATGATTATAAAGATTTCTCTGCACGTTTATCATTCCTTTTCCAGGGTAATTCTGTCAGCTATGTCGGTAATTTTGCTGAGCAGGATGGTTTCACAAGAGATTATTTCAGAATCGATGCATCGGTAAGACAGGTGCTTCCGTGGTATGGAATTGAACTTTATCTGGATGTAACAAATCTTAATAATGAGACTAATTCATCTGCCCAACAGTCAATAGGCGGCTTTACCAGTGAACAAAATTATGGTTTAACTGCCAATTTGGGTATTAGGTACAGATTCTCGAATCTTTAATGATTTATACAACAATAAATAAATGGAGGTAATATGAGACAATTTTTAACAGCACTATTTTTAATAAGCATATTTTGCATGTCATTATATGCACAAAAAACAATAGTTGATGTGCCGGATTATTGGGATACAAGTACGGAAGGAACGCTAAATACTGCAGTTGATGCAGCTATTGCGGGCGGCACTTTATCAAATACTATCTTCAAATTAAAGCCGTACGGTACTTATGTTTTGACAGGCTCAATAATTACTCCTCCCGGACAAACACTCGAAATTATGAGTGATCCGCCAGGAAACACACAGGAAACTGCGCCGCCGTTGATTTGCTGGACTGCCAGCACAGCTCCAAGCAAAACGTACATTTTCGATATTGCCGGAGAGGTAAAAATGAAAAATGTGTGGATAATGTGGGCGAGCCTTGATGGTACCCGGTATACTTCGACTATCCGTATAGGAGACTCATCTTCAGTATCAGGCGGGCGCTGTGAATTTGAGAATGTTATGTTCGATTTAGTACAGCAAAGCTCCAGCGGCGCTATACAGCCTTATGCTACACATTTCAAGGGATATTTCAAGAACTGCTATTGGAGAAACTGTACAGATAACCATTTCAGATATTACAGCAGGGCAGTATCTGTTCCTTATGCAGCGACAGGATTACATATAGATACTCTTTCATTCGAAAATTGCACATTCGCAAATATAGGTTATGTCTATATGCAGGAAGGCGGTGTTTACGGAGATAATGTCTTCTTTAACCACTGTACTTTCTATAATGTTGTTATGCATTCACTGGAATCAGGATGGTGGCGCAATATGTATGTCACAAACTCGCTCTTTATTAATACGTATATGTATGGATATATTCCGAATGCACCTGACGGAATTAACGGCGGTACTATCACAATAGCAGCAATAGACAGCACTGAAGTATTTGGAGCCGGATGGGGATTTTTACCTGATTGGAATCCTCAGGATGGCGTGGCTGATTTTACAGAAAAGGAACGCCACATCCTGTTTGCAAACAACCTGTACAAACTCGACCAATGGTTGATCGACTGGATGGGGTACGGACCTAACGGCAGTCCATACAGCGTAGACAAACACAGAAACAGAATGGATGAAGAGGTGCCTCAGCCTCAGCCGATGTTTAATAATAATACACATAAATTCTTCGATTCACTAGATACCCAGGGGCTTAAAGAATGGCCGTATATAAATAGAATAAATTGTGACAGTGTTAATCATCCGAGTTTTGTTAATCCGCCGATAAATGAGGATTCGTTAAAGACATGGTTGAACAGAAAATGGGATGATAACTCCGATTCTCCATGGGAATGGGATCCATTTACAGGTTATCTGCAAATCTGGCCTTTGCTTGAAGATATGTCTTATTCGAACGAAGCTGTTAAGATTGCTGCAATGGGCGGTTTCCCGTTGGGAGATGTTTATCGCTGGTGGAATCCAGCAGTCAAACCAGGTGCTGAAGATCATTATACAGCATGGGCAGCTCAAAGAAATGCTGAAAACACTCAGATCATGGATTGGCTGATGAATGGATTCGGCGGAGGAGAAGGTGTGGCACAATTATCGGGCAAACCCGAGAAATTTGCACTTGGTCAGAACTATCCAAATCCGTTCAATCCGACTACTCAAATTGAGTATTCAATCCCGCAAAAGGGTTTTGTTACACTCAAAGTGTATAATATGCTCGGACAGGAAGTGGCTACATTGTTTAACGGTACGCAGAATGCCGGTAATTATATTGCGACATTTAACGGAACCGGACTTGCAAGCGGCGTGTACCTGTATAAATTGCAGTCGGATAATGCTTCTATAACGAAAAAGTTTACACTTATTAAATAACAATACTAATAATTTTCACTCGTCCCGTGCGGAGATTCTTAAAAAATTTCCGGGACGGGACGAGTGAACCGGATTATTTTTTTAAAAATCAGATTATAAAAGGAGGTGGTTCTTTCAAGCATTAGGAGTATGGTTTCTGCACTCAGTTTAGTGCAATCTTAGAGGTTGCTTTTGCTGAACTTAGTCTTTCCTTAAATATAACAATTAACTGTTTTCAACAGAGGCAGCTTAAGTGTTAAATATTTTAATAACCTAATTAAAGGAGATGTAAGATTATGAAAAAACTTACATTTGCAATTTTTACAATTGTAACCGCATTTCTTTTTCTGAATGCTGTTACGCTTCAAGCTCAAGAAGTGGTTTTGACCGATGAGTTTGACAGCGGCGATGGTTTATGGAGCAGCGGCTGGATTGATGCAGCATCGGCCACTGTTACATTTTCGGTTGATAACACAGGCGTACTTTCAGGCGCTAACTCTTACAAAGCTGTAATTGTCACGGGCAGTGCAGATACGTATAGAATTCAAAGAACTGCAAACTGTGCGCTGGTTGCCGGATATGAATACACTTTATCTTTTAAAGCAGTAGCCGACAGCAATGCGAGCATTAACACTTTATTTGAAATAGCTGGAGATCCATATACAAAATATATAAATGAAATCACTCAGGTTACTGCTACTCCACAAACGTTTACATATACAATGACTGCGACCGAAGATGTACCCACAAATATGGTAAAATTACATTACGGCGGCGTGCAAAACAACGGCAGGACGATATGGGTCGACAGCATTGTGGTAACACGGATTGCAGATCCTGATCTTATTACACAATGGGGCAAAACCTCAAGTGCTAAGAACTGGCCGGTCATAAATAGTACAGCTCCCGGCAGTGCAGGTTTAGGCGGCAGCGCTCCACCGACAGGCTGGTCATCAATCCGCGGAGAATTTCCTTCAACCTTAACAGCAACAACAGATCAAGCGGTTGTCGTAACCGGTCAAATGGAATTTGTAGGCGGCGGCGGAGCCAGTGCTTATACATGGCTGCGCTACGCTTTAATTGATCAGGATAGTGTTACACTGAATAATGCAGGTACTGATACGGCCGAATGGGTCTGCAGTGGTACCAATGTTTATTCTGGTTATGGTTTCCATCCACGCACGGGCACAGGCACCATGTCGAATGGCGCTGGCGGTGCCGGTACAGTATGGACAATCAGCAATGGCGGCGGCTGGAACAGCACATGGAGCAACGGCGGGAAGGGTCCGCTTTCAGCAGTAAAACAGGCTCCTCGTAATGCTATAGCATCAGCCGGCACATATAACTTCGCTATTTCGGTTAAATCTGTCGATGATACCACGAATGAAGTACGCTGGTATTTAATTAAAACAGATAACAGTTACTGGTATGGCGGAACTATCACAGATGTAGCAACCACCAAGCAGTTCAACGGTATTATTTTTGGATTTAACAATGACCTGGAAGCAACACAGGTTAATTTAAAGAGCGTTAAAGCTGAACTCGGTGATGCAATTGACGTTCCCACAGCACCGTGGCAGGCATTTTATGTAGATGCATGGGGCAAGACGGCACAAGGCAAAGCATGGCCGATCCTCAATGATTCCACATATCT
>JAFGLB010000021.1 GCA_016928255.1 Bacteroidota bacterium | reverse complement strand
TGAAGACGCATTTTTACAAACTGTAACATTGACATGGAAAAAGTTACTTTTCACACGGTCTGTCTGCTTGGGAGCGTACAGTCATGCTTATTGTCCGGTTACGAACCGGACTCTACATCTCTCCTATCTACCGCATTAGGCGAAGACTGAAGTCTTCGGCTACCGGAATTGCATTTGTATTCCATATTATTCGGGCGAATCCAATTCGCCCCTACAAACGGATTTGATAAATCAAATCCCTACAACCTACCTGCTTACTTCCCGATATTTGCCCAGTTCCTCTTCCAACTCTTTCGACATCTTAGGCATCGGCTGGCCTATGGGTATTGTGAGGTGTTCTAATATATACTCTGCTCTGTAATACAATGATATATATCCTCCGGCCTTTATATATATCCTGCTTGCTGGATACTTCTTCGTTATCTCATATGTCTGCCTTACAGTCTGCTGGAATAATGTTATATACAATGCCGATGCTGTTGAATCTGATTTCTGTAATCTTTGTTTAGCAATATCAAGACTCGATTCTAATCCCCTTAAAAGAAGCTCTCCTCCCAACAATCTCACTGAAGCATCCGTGCGTATTTGTGACTTTAATGCTGTTATCTGGTCTATTAGCGTTGCATTTGATTTTTGCGGTAATACTATGACATTCCCCGTGATTTCTCTTGCATAGTTATACAGCAGGTTATATGCCTCTGGTTTTACGAACTGCATGCCTGGTGCAAGATATCTTAATCTTACAAGCTTATAAAAGCTTTCTATCTCCTGGGCACAGCCGATTGAGTCTTTTGCAGCATATTTGCTTTTTGCGTCTTGTATATTCTTCTCAAGTATTTGCACAAAGGTTTGGCTGCCTATCCAGTTGTTCGTATACGATATCTGCAGTCTTGTCGAGAGTGTATCGAGCATTTCCGGAACGGTTATGACAATATCCTGTTGAGGCAGTTGTTCTAACAGATACTCTGAATTAAAGCGTATTAGTGCATAAACTTCGCTTGTAATATTGGATGTACTATCGACATTTACATCTTGCAGTGCTTGATTTAAAACTGCTCGTGTTGATGCTATATTGTTCTGCTGTAAGCCTGTTTTTGCTGAGTTAAAATATCCAATATATTTATCTGCCGTTTGCTGATCTTTTATCCATCCCAGTGAACGAGATTGCGTGGTGTAGCTTGTGAGTGTGTCTAAAAAGTTCAATGGGATGAATGGATTGGGAATAGCAATTGGAACGACAATACTACGTTTGACATAGTCTGCAGGGAATTTGTCCAATTCTGCAAAAACTGAATCCATCTCCCAAGGCATTCCATACGGGAACGAAGGAACTCTAGCTTTACCCTGAAAATATGCATGTCCAATACCAGGTATCCCGTTACTGCCTAATATAAAACCACTCTTATTCCACGTAGGTTGAAGACCCTGATTCCCCATCCAATCATATTTATTCTGTGGTATACCTGCGCTATAATATCTGCCACCAAACCATTTTTGTGTAGACTTGTCTATAACATCAATACCTTGACCGAATTCTATCAAGAAGATTAACAAATTCTGTTCACTATCGCTTCCATTATGAATCGTATAGTTATATTGATATTGATTACTGTCATTTAAAAATACCACCCAAGATCTCACCGAAGGGTTTATTTTTGTCCTTGGAACAAACGTAACCTGTACAAGTGAATCTCTTTCACCTGTTTCTGGGTTTTCTCTTAAATATTGAAAAATGTAATTACCATTCTGTTGGTCATATATAATAGTATCTTGTTGTGCAAATAAACTACTGGCCAGGAAATAGAAACTGATCACTACAAATAATAATATTTTCATAAAATGTGCTCCTGATATAAATATCTATTAATCTCTTAAAAAGACAGATGCCAATGTTCACAACGCCCATCAGAACAGTCATAATCATTAGGATTTTCTAAAAATGCTCGAATAGCATTCTCTCTCAAAGTAATTCTCCGAAATACTTCTACTGTTTCTCCGTCATATTGGTTATTCCCATTATTGTCAAGCAGTAGATAATCTCCTGCTTCAGGATTATATTCATCATTACCGTTTTCATCATAGAATCTATCTCCAGACATATATCTGCTCTGTATATCAGCGTTACGGCCTGTTCTATGCTCATAATGGCTTCCATCCCAGCGTCCGTTTATATCAAATTTTCCACCAAAAGGCAGGCTCATATCGTTAATTCTTAATACTTCATTGGGAAATTGACGATGATATTCCGTAGCAATTCTCTGAATATTGGTTCTAACATTAGCAGTTGCATAATGATTGTTATTTGGAGTAGCGCATTCTCCTGTTCCTCCGGGGCCGTGATGCCTGCACGTCCCTCCAACAAGTTCATAATCTACACCAGCATCCAGTAAAACCAAATCTGGTACTTTTTCAGCTATTGTGATAGAATCTCTAAAAAAATGTTTTTTTGCAGCATTTGCCGATTCCACAATAATACGCATACTGTCACCAAATATTGATGCTACATATTCAAAGTTCTCTCCTCCATCAGTTTGTGTTTGTCCATTAAAAGGTCTATCACATAATCTCGAATCTCTTACACGAATAAAATATCCATAATTATCTCTTCTCTGATCCTGAGTATTGTAAGGCCGCCGAGGATTTATATGATCATGTCCGCCAGATCCGTCGACGTAATTTGTTGTTAGGACAAAAGGATAATCAGCAATTGCATTATTATTACGTGTAAATTGCACTCTTAAGGGTTTTTTATTCTCTTCGGTAATTGTCTGATTTGACCTTCCCGAGAGCTTTGTTGGCAATACTTCAAACGGTGCATCCATAACGATTTTGAGCGTCTGTTCAACAACAATTGCATCCCGTTCTCCATTCTTAGAAACATCATTTTGTTTTTCCACTCGTATCCTGCAAGATACCGATGACGCCGGATTCTTCCTTACTGCTGCAAACTTGATTCTACCAGCACTTGCATCTCCATACGTTATATCCGTTAGCTGTACAGGTGTCGTTTTGAGTGTATCTCCATTAGTATTAATGAATGTTCCATATTCTTCATTGGACAAAACCGAAAATTTAAGCTTAATGTTCGGGTCTATGCTGGTGTTTCTATCATTTATATCCTTTGCCTGGATTATCAGTGATGCCCCTTCTGTAAACGCTACCGTATCTGCTGTCGATACTGTATCAGGAACAATCGTTATATTAAAATGATGTAATTCTTTCGGCGGCTGGTAAATCTTTTTATACTTTTCAATTCCGTTAGACACAGCTTTTACTATAGAATATGCTGTATCAGGTATACCTTCATTGAAACGAAAACCTAAACCATATATATAAGTCATTTGTCCGGCATATGTCTTTCCCAGCGGTGTGTTATTCCAGTCATAAAAATATCCCCAATCCTCTCCTTCAACAATTGTCCATGTAGTGTTATAATAAGACGACCAGCCTACATTTGGCTGGCAGGTTGCACCCCGTCCGCTGACGGTTACGTTTGTCCCATCATACGGCCCAGGTGAAATTGCAACCGAATCCATATCAAATCCAAATGTTTCACTGAAATCAAAATTCTTATTTATTATAGTATGAGCAGGAACTGTTACAATTTCATATTCACCGCTTAATAATTCAATACCGTTCGCCAGATACCTATATGTTCCTGTACCAGCTGTCTTTGCATACCAGTCTATCCTTGTTTTATACATTCCGGTTATTAACGGCGATGAATCATAATGCCTCGAAGAACAGGATTCAACCGAAGAATTTATTATAATATCCTTCCATATTACTGTATTATCCTGCAATTGTCCGCTGTAGAAAAACTCAATAACAAACTGACCACTCCCCATATCAAATGATATAGCCTTCTGAGGCTTTATCTCCACTCTTTCCTTAATCTTAATCTGGGCGCTTAGCATGCTGTAACTTAGTAAAATTACTGTAATTATGAAAATATTGCAGAATCCTCTGGCAGTATACATTTTACCCCTTATCTATTGTAGTTCTTAATCTTTTTTGGATGCCTGAAAGTGTACAGGCATTTTTAAAGCGCGCGTTAATGCAGGTACAGATATTTCCTACAGCTCAATTAAAACCTTACCCATGCATTATTTCTCCCCACCGTCCCTGTATATCTCTAGTAGTTCTTAGGCGATAGGTTTGACGACTTCTACATTATAAAAAAAAAACGAAGTCAAGCTTTATTTTACGTACCATCTTTATTTTTTCGATGCCGAGCATTCACATAATTCTAATAAAACACCGCATGTTGATTTTGGATGAAGAAAAACAATATTCGAGCCCTCTGCTCCCCGACGCGGCTTTTTATCGATTATTTCAAAACCTTTTACTTCAATTTCCTTAAGAGTATCCGCAAGATTCTCCACTGCAACAGCAATATGATGAACGCCTTCACCCTTTCTTTCAATAAATTTACTGACAGGCCCTTCCGGATCATCGGATTCGAGCAATTCAATTTTTGTCGGGCCTACCTGAAAAAACGCAGTCCTGACTTTCTGGTCCGGGACATCTTCAATTTTACAGCAGTCGGTCCCCAAAAGAGATTCATACAAACGAATCGAAACTTCCAGATTCTTCACCGCAATTCCTATATGTTCAATATGTGTAATTCCCATTTCCCGGCCTGCTTTCTTTTTTAAAGACAATTAATATATAATCATAAAAAACTCTGTTCCCTGTATTCACCGAATACGAAACGAAGGGTGCTGCATATTTCTCCCACGCTCGCATATGCCTTCACTGCTTTCAATACGAACGGCAGCAAATTATCTGTTCCTTCGGCAGCTTTTTTCAATTCTGCCAGACTGCTGTTCACTTCTGCCTGGCTTCGCCCTGCACGTACTTTCTTCAGAAATTTTGTCTGCCTTTCCTGAATTGACTTATCGCTCTTTACAGATGCTTCCTGTGTTTTTTCATCAATACGGTATTTATTCATGCCGACGATAATTTTTTCTTTTCTCTCTATCATTTTTGCCGTTCTATACGACGCATTTTGAATTTCGCTTTGCGGATAACCCAATTCAATCGCCGGTATCATGCCGCCTATTTTGTCTATCTTTATAATATATTCTTCCGCTTCGGCTTCGATCCTGTCTGTCAATGCTTCAACATAATATGAGCCTGCGAGCGGATCGACCGTATCCGCGATTCCGCTTTCATGGGCAATAATCTGTTGAGTACGGAGAGCAATACGGACAGAATCCTCGGTTGGAAGAGTGATTGCTTCGTCGCGTGAATTTGTATGCAGACTTTGAGCGCCGCCGAGCACTGCAGCCATTGCCTGGATTGTAACACGCGCAATGTTATTATCCGCCTGCTGGGCAGTTAAAGCAGAACCTGCTGTCTGTGCGTGAAAACGCAGCATCATCGACCTGCTTTTTTTTGCGCCAAACCGCTCCTTCATGATTCTTGCCCAGAGGCGGCGGGCTGCACGAAACTTAGCCGCTTCTTCAAACATATTACTGTGAGCATTAAAGAAGAAAGAAATCCTGTCTGCAAAATCATCAACATCCAAACCGGCATTAACAGCCGCCTTCACATATTCAATACCGTCGGCAAGAGTGAACCCTATTTCCTGCGCTGCTGTCGAACCGGCTTCGCGAATATGGTAACCGGAGATGGAAATTGAATTCCATTTAGGCAGTTCATTTTTACAATAACAAAAAATATCGGTAACCAGCCTCAACGACGGCTTCGGGGGGAAAATATACGTTCCGCGCGCGATGTATTCCTTTAGAATATCATTTTGCACGGTTCCGATAAGCATATTCTTTGATACACCGTTTTTTTCAGCAACCGCAACATACATCGCCAGCAATATTGCAGCGGTCGAGTTAATTGTCATAGATGTCGATACTTTATCAAGCGGAATCCGGTCAAACAGGATCTCCATATCTGCCAGGGTGTCTACAGCAACACCGACATTTCCCACTTCACCGTCTGCAAGCTGATCATCGCTGTCGTAGCCGATTTGAGTCGGCAGATCAAATGCGATAGACAATCCTGTCTGCCCCTGTTCCAGCAGATAGCGGTATCTTTCATTAGACTCGGCTGCTGAACCGAATCCAGCATACTGGCGCATCGTCCATAACCGGCTGCGGTACATTGACGGCTGTATGCCCCGCGTGAAAGGATATTGGCCGGGAAAACCGATGCTTTCCAATTGATCTTCTTTTGATAAATCCAAAGGTGTATACAACGGTTTAACAACAGAAAATGAACTGGAAGTAAATTCTTTTTCTCTTTCAGGAAATTTTTCGATTGATTTTCTGTACGTTTGTTCAATCCATTGCTCGTATTCTTTTTGCATGGACTCTAACGACTTTTCATCGCGCATATTATGCCCTTTTGATGTGCTGCCTATAAACTACTTATTAAAGCTTAATCTTAATTATATATAAATAAGACCAGAAATTCTCTGCCAACATTGCGGAAAAGCGCTCTTACCGGTTTTTTAAATATGCAGGAAAGCCGGCATCCATTGTAAATTCAGCTCTTGAAATTCAGGGAAAAAATTCGTATTATTGAATATATATTCATTATAATTAGTAACTATATGCGAAAGCGCGTTGGCAATAAAGAAAAAGCCATTCTGGAGGCTGCGATAAAGATTTTCGCCCAGTATGGGTACCATAAAGCGAAAATATCCTCCATTGCAGAGCATGCAGGAATAGCTACCGGCAGTGTTTACCTGTACTATAAAAATAAAGAAGCCATACTGCTTACAATTTTCAACAAGCTTTGGTCGGGATTAACGGAAGATCTTCGGAATATCGTCAAGCGGACCGACATCGATCCTTCGGCCAAACTCGATTTGACAATCGACCGATTTTTTCACGATTTTATCACAAATCCGGCTTTGGCTTCGGTTTTCGTCAACGAACATTATCATCTCATTAAAGACCGCCGCGGGAGCATCATAAAACAGTACAATGATTTTCTCGATATTGCCGAGGAAATTATCCGCGAGGGAGTTCAGAAAAAAAAGTTCAATCCTGAGATAGATATAAAATTACTGCGCCACTTTATTACAGGCGGACTTCGAAGCATCCTGAGCCACTGGTCGCAGCATTCTCATTCCCTCACTCTCCAAAGGATCCGTCAAAACGCAAAATTTTTTATCAGGCATGGAATTTTATAAACCGCACACAATTTGCCGCAGATTTAGCCCGGGATTTTAAGGATACCTGTATAAAATAACCTTTGATTATTCGGAAATTTTCGTGTATCTTAGTAAAGTTTGGGTTTAATTGGAAACTCTCCAATCCCCTTTTAACACAGCAGATTTATTGATAACCAATCTATTCACATAATGGGATGTACAATGAACACATTGCGTAATTTGTTTATTCATTCTTCGAGAAAGACTCGCCGCAATTATCTTATTGCGATGATGATTTTCTTCGTAGCCGCGTATGTTTTTATGCCTTATACCGGTCACACACAGAGCTCCGATATACCGGGCTCTCATGAAACATTCAATCCGTTTCCGATGTTCGGAAGCGATACGAATTTCAAGCCGATAGAGATTTACGGAATTCTAGCTGTTCTGGCAGTCGCTATTGCAGGCCTTCTTTATGCTCTTATGCTTGTAAAGCAGGTTCGCAAAGCTGACCAGGGCACAAGGAAAATGCAGGAAATTGCAGCCGCTGTCCGTGAAGGTTCAAACGCTTATCTAAAAGCACAGTTTAAAAGGATCGGACCATTAATTATTATTATCACATTATTCCTTTATCTCACCTATACAGGAACAGTTGATGCATTCCGATGGGGACGCTCCGGTGCTTTCCTTATAGGATCAATTTTCAGCTTCCTCGTCGGTTTTGTCGGTATGCGCCTCGCGACACAAGGAAATTTACGCGTCGCAGCAGCAGCAAAACGCAGTTATGGTGAAGCTCTTCAGCTCGGCTACCGTACGGGAACTATCACCGGTATGCTTACAGACGGCTTAGGCCTGCTCGGCGGAACATTAATTTTTATGATGTTCGGTGAACAAGCTTACGAAGCCCTCTTAGGATTCGGATTTGGCGGAACTCTTATAGCTTTATTTATGCGCGTCGGCGGCGGAATTTATACAAAAGCCGCTGATGTCGGTGCAGATCTTGTCGGTAAAATCGAAAAAGATATTCCGGAAGACGATCCGCGCAATGCAGCCACAATAGCCGATAATGTCGGCGACAACGTTGGCGACTGTGCCGGTATGGCAGCAGATATTTTCGAAAGCTACGAAGTTACTATCGTCGCGGCGATGATTCTCGGTATGGCAAGCTTCGGACACAAAGGCGTTATATTCCCGCTGCTGGTCCGCGGAATCGGTGTTCTCGGCTCAATTATCAGCACCTATACAGTCAAAGCCGGCGCCAACGATACATCAGATACGGCTTTGAAAAGCGTCCATCGCGGATTCTGGATCGGCTCAATTATTAGTATAGCAGGTTTCGTCTCGCTGGGATTCGGATACCTTCATTTCGATGCAGAATATCTTATGACCAATGCGATGGCATATGCGGGATTCCCTAACGGTGATCCGACTCAGTTAGGCTGGTTTGCTAATTTCGGTATTCCCGGACTCGATATGCGCCCTGCTTTAACTTGTATGATCGGTATTTTCCTTGCCGTGGCCTTGAATAAAGTAACAAGCTATTACACACATACAAGCCATAATCCTGTTAAAAGCCTGGCAAAGGCATGCCAGACCGGACATGCGACGAACATCATTCAAGGATTTGCAGTCGGTTATGAAAGCACTGTTGCAGCAATCGTTGTTATCGCTGTTGCAATTTTCTTGTCTGTTCTGGTCTATGCCGGCACCCCACCTCTTTTCATTGCCTATGGTGTAGCTATGACAGGCATCGGTATGCTGACGTTAACAGGCAACACGATTTCAATGGATGTCTTCGGGCCAGTTGCTGATAATGCAAACGGTATCGGCGAAATGGGTTACGATAAAGATGAAATGGAAAAAGAAAAAGCAGGGAGTTATAAACGCGCCCGGCAGATTCTTGCTGACCTCGATGCCGTCGGTAATACTACAAAAGCGGAAACCAAGGGTATCGCCATCGGCTCTGCCGTAATAGCTGCGGTTTCGCTGTTTGCCAGCTTCATCGCAGTCATAGCAGTCGGCAGCGAAGATAAAATCAATTTAATGACTCTCGAACAGTACTTCGTTGAAGCAGGAAAAATTACAGTTGCAGATCCGACAGTATTTATCGGATTCCTTCTCGGCGGTGCGGTACCTTTCCTGTTCAGCGGAATGCTGATTAGGGCCGTCGGACGCGCAGCGTTTTGGATTGTTAAAGAGTGTCGCGTGCAGTTCCGTGACCCGGAGATCTGGAAAGGGACAAAGAAACCCGATTACGGCCGTGTCGTCAACATTTGCACACAAACCGCGCAGAAGGAACTTATTGGCCCGGGTATCCTGGCAATTATGACTCCGATCCTGGTTGGATTCATTCTTGGTCCGTATGCACTCGGCGGATTCCTTGCCGGTATGATTCTTGTCGGCCAGCTCCTTGGTGTATTTATGGCGAATGCCGGCGGTGCATGGGATAACGCAAAGAAAATGATCGAAGACGGTATTTACGGCGGAAAAGGTTCTGAAGCACATAAAGCAGCAGTTACCGGAGATACAGTCGGCGATCCGTTAAAAGATACAGCTGGTCCTGCCATCAATCCGTTGATTAAGGTTATGAATATGGTCAGCTTGCTGACACTCGGATTAGTGCTGCAATTTAATATCACAAAGCCGGAAATCAGCGGAACAGACCTGCTAACCGGCATTGTTGTTGCCTTTGTTGCTGCGGCTGCTATTGGCTGGGCTATCTGGCAGAGCAAGAAAGAATCCGGTGATCTTGTTGCGGATGAAACCAAGTAAAACAAATATTTAAACCTTAAAGAAAAGCCCAATTGAGTAATCGGTTGGGCTTTTCGTTTTTTCTTGCTATCATATAATATATGAGCGGTCAAATAAACACTAATCGGAAAGATGAAAGCGTAGGGCAATTCCGCGATTTATCGGCTTATCTTCAGGCAGCACGCGAAGAAGAAAGAAAAAGGATTGCCCGTGAAATTCACGACGAGCTTGGCCAGGCTCTTACAGCAATAAAAATAGAACTTTCACTGCTCAGAGAAGAAGTAATCCATGATGCAACGGCAGCAACACATCGGATCAATTATTTGAAGGACAGAGTCGATGAGACAATCCATGCCGTTAAAAATATTATTACAAAACTTCGGCCCGGACTGCTGGATGATCTCGGTTTGAGTGCGGCAATTGAATGGCAGGCAAAAGATTTTCAGCAGCACACCGGTATAGTATGCGATGTGCACTGCGAACCGGAAGAAATTCTAATAAACTCCGAAATCTCGACGGCAGTATTCAGAATTTTTCAAGAAACGCTTACAAATATTACCCGTCATTCCAAAGCAACCAGAGTGAAAGCAGATCTTACAAAAACAGAAAATATGCTGACATTGCAGGTTGTTGACAACGGGCGTGGTATTACCAGGGAAGAAATAAACGATTCTAAATCTTTCGGCTTGATAGGAATCCGTGAACGTGCTCAATACTGGCACGGAACAGTACAAATTGCCGGAGAAACAGGAAGCGGCACAAAGATAATCGTACAATTTCCTATGCCGCCGGAGGGACTCCAATGATCCGTATTCTTATCGTCGATGACCATGTAATGTTTCGCGAAGGACTCAAACAAATCCTTGCCAGGCATTCGGATATGAAAGTAATCGATGAAGCCGGAACCGGCTATGAAGCGATGGAAAAAGTAATTCAGCACAAACTTGATGTGGTGCTTCTGGATATTTCTCTTCCGGGCAGAAGCGGTCCCGAATTACTAAGCGAAATAAAAAAGAAGAAGCCTGAACTCTCAGTTCTTGTCCTGAGTATGCACCCTGAAGATCAATATGCCATTCGCATGATGAAAGCGGGAGCTCTCGGATATATAACGAAAGAAAGCGCGCCGGAGGAACTCATTTCTGCAATAAGGAAAGTTTCCACGGGAAGCCGGTATATAAGTTCAAAACTTGCAGAGGAAATGGCGGTTGCGCTGGATGCAAATTCTCCAAAACTGCCCCATCAGGCATTGTCGAACCGGGAGTTTCAGGTTATGCGCATGCTGGCTTCGGGCAAATCACTCAAGGAAATTGCGGATGAAATGATAATCAGCGAAAAGACAGTCACAACCTACAGGGCCCGAATCCTGGAGAAAATGAACCTGCACAACAATGTCGAGTTAACGCTTTATGCGATTGAGAACAAATTACTGCCCTGGTATTTTTCTCTAAGAGATCAAAACTGATTTTTTCGTCAATAATAACTTGACAAGACCTCCGAAGTATATTATATTATAGCAGCAATATTCAAAAGAGTTATTGCACGGATTAACAAGACGATATAATCCGAAATATGCCTCTTATAAAGAAAGGCTGAGGGATCAGGCCCTATGAAGCCTTAGCAACCGGTTCCGCCGTTGGCGGAATGCTGGTGCTAAATCCTGCCCGCGACACTCAGGTCGTCGAGGGATAGATAAGAGAAGATGCTCACAAGCCTCTTCAGGAAATCTTCCCGGCGAGGCTTTTTCGTTTTATAAGCGTTTAAAACATTTATAAAGGAGCATCTTATGCAAAAATCAACAAAATTTCATTTCGAGACTCTTCAGCTGCACGCCGGGCAAAAGGTGGATCCTGCAACCAAATCGCGCGCAGTTCCTATTTACCAGACATCATCATACATTTTTGACGATGCAGATCATGCAGCACGTTTATTCGGCCTGCAGGAATTCGGCAATATCTACAGCCGTATTATGAATCCGACTGTAGCCGTATTCGAAGAGCGGATGGCTGCCCTGGAAGGAGGTACCGGCGCTTTAGCTGCATCTTCAGGCCATGCAGCACAGTTTCTTGCTCTTACAACCATACTTCAGGAAGGCGACAGCTTCGTATCGTCCAGCCGGTTATACGGAGGTACATATAATCAATTCAAAGTCACATTTAAAAGACTCGGCATTAATACGATTTTTGTTGATAGTAATATTCCCGAGGATTTTAAAAAGCAGATCAATAAAAAAACCAAGGCCATATACGTCGAGACAATCGGAAATCCAGGACTTGATGTCCCGGATTTTGAAGCACTGGCAAAGATCGCACATGATAATGGAATCCCTCTGATTGTAGATAACACATTCGGAATGGGCGGTTATTTATGCAGGCCTATCGACTACGGAGCAGATATAGTAGTTCATTCAGCTACAAAATGGATCGGCGGGCACGGAACAACAATAGGCGGTGTTATTGTAGATTCAGGTTTGTTTCCATGGAACAACGGCAACTTTCCGGTATTCACGGAACCCAGCCCGGGATATCATGGCTTAAAATTTTGGGATGCCTTCGGTTCGGAAAGTAAATTCGGAAATATTGCATTTATTATTCGCGCAAGGGTTGAACAGCTCAGGGATATCGGGGCCGCTCTTTCTCCGTTTAATGCTTTTCTTTTTATTCAGGGGCTTGAAACACTTTCTCTTCGCGCCGAGCAAACATGCAAGAACTCAATGGCATTTGCACAATGGCTTTCCAAATCGCCTTATGTAAGCTGGGTTACCTATCCGGGAATGGAAGATCACCCGGCATATTTAAACGCAAAAAAATATCTGCGCAAGGACGGCTGCGGCGGAATTGTCACGTTCGGCATAAAAGGCGGATATGAAGCCGGGAAAAAACTTATTAACAAACTAAAACTTGTAAGTCTATTGGCAAATGTAGGCGATGCAAAAACACTGATTATTCATCCCGCATCGACAACACATTCCCAGCTTTCAGAAGAAGAAAAACGTTCCGCCGGTGTTTTGCCGGAATTACTTCGTGTTTCAATCGGCATCGAACACATTGACGATATAATCGCCGATTTTGCACAGGCTTTGGAATCTATAAATAATGAATAAACGTACACAGGAAAGAAATTATTCTTATTATTTTATTTCATTAAGGGTCTATCATGAGTGTTATTCTTCCTAACGAATATAAACATCGAAACAAGCTCGAACAGCGGGGAATTATCTGCGTTTCTGAAGACGAAGCAAACCGTGCCGATATACGTCCTTTGCGTCTGGGAATTTTAAATATAATGCCTAAAGGAGAATGGTACGAACCTCTGCTTCTTTACCCGCTGAGCCGTACGATAATCCAGGTCGAACCAATATGGCTTCGTTTACATTCGCACACTTATAAAAGCACAGATCAGAATCATCTTGATCTTTATTATGATTATTTTGAAAATGCGATTGCCGGTTCTCCCCTCGACGGTCTTATTCTTACCGGTGCTCCTGTAGAAGAACTGAAATATGAAGAAGTGAACTATTGGAATGAAATTACAGAAATACTTAAATACGCAGGGGAAAAAATCACTTCAACTTTCGGCATTTGCTGGGGAGGATTGGCACTCGCTAAATTGTTGGGAATTGAAAAAGAAATATATCAAAACAAGCTCTTCGGTGTTTTTGAAACGAGAAATCTTGAACGTTCCCATCCCATCACCGGTGATCTTGACGATGTTTTCTGGTGCGTACAAAGCCGGCATTCTGGAATTTCAGATAGAACTCTTGAATCGGCAAAAGAAAACGGTATGGTTAATCTTCTTGCCTATTCTGAAAACGGCGGCTATACGATTTTCGAAAGTATGGATCGTCGTTTTCTAATGCACCTTGGTCATCCGGAATATGAGGCGCAAAGATTGGTAGATGAATACAAAAGAGATGTTGAGCTTGGCCGAACCGATGTTCTGCCTCCAGCTAATCTGGACGTAAACAATCCGCTCAACCGCTGGCGAAGTCACGGCCTGGAATTTTTTGCGCAATGGGTACGGTTCGTTTATGAACCAACCAGATGGGAAAACAAAAAATAAATTTCTTTTTTCAGCAACTTTAGCAATAAAACAGTAATACTTCTTATTGAAGGCTTACTAAAAAACCTTTTCTTTTATCACTTTATAAAATTAGGCCTCTTTCCCTTGTTTTATTGGGATATTTTTATTCGCAATTATTATCTTATTTTAATATAAGTATAAAGTATTGCGTTTTACAAATAAAATGATTACTTATGCCCCATTATTCTTGCTGTTATTTTAATAACAATAAATACTGCTCGATTAATACTTCTCCCGTCTGATACTGCAGTAGTATTCATTTCAGGAAGGATTCCGCTGTGAAACTGATAAATACAAGGTTTTGCCCGCTTATTGTTTTTGTTATTGTATGCGGCTTATTTTTTCTTCAAATCTTCACGGCCATAGCTTTTGGAAAAAACTACTACGTTTCATCATCCGGGAATGATGCGAACAACGGCACATCAACATCAACTCCCTGGAAAACAATATCCAAAGTAAATTCATTCACGTTTGTCTCCGGAGATGCGGTATACTTACGCGGCGGGGATACGTTTTACGGTCAAATCAACATAAACCAATCAGGTATTACTATCGGAGCCTATGATAACAGCATCAAAAAACCCGTAATTACCGGAGCTGTTAAGATTTCAGGCTGGAGTGTACACAGCGGATCTATTTATGTCGCACAAGCATCATCGTTCGTAAGAAATCTATTTGCTAACGGGGTACAGATGACTCTTGCGCGATATCCTAATTCCGGTTTCATCCCAATTTCCACAACAGACGGTAATACTACACTTTCATCAGACGCAATTACTCAGGCCAGCGGATTTTGGACAGGTGCAAACTGGCGAGGCAGAACGAATGCATGGACATTTGAGAATATAATCGTTACTGGACACAACGGTACAACACTTACACTTGCATCAAAAACCCGCTTTACAATGAAAGCAAAATGGGGTTTTTACCTGGACAATAAGCTTGCTGCACTGGATACGGAAAGAGAGTGGTACTGCGATCCCGCTACAAATAAAGTGTATTTCTATGCCCTCGGCGGTATCAATCCAAATAATCTGACTGTATACGGAAGTGTTCTTGATTACGGAATTACAAGCGCAGGCAATTCTATAACTGTTAAGGATCTGGATTTCTATTATCAATGCAAAGCTGGTATAAACCTTTCGGGAAGCGGCTGTTCCGTTCTCTCAAATACAATCTTCGGCGGATTATCGGATGGAATCATCATTGGTTACGGATCCGACTGTGCTGTTAATGCTAATATTATTCAGAACGTAAACGGTAATGGTATCCATACATCCGGCAAATATTGCACGATCTCTAATAACACAGTAAAAAGTGTCGGGCTGATAAAAGGATATCAGAGTTATGCTAAGGCATATGGAATAATGGCAGATGGTACCAATACAACTATAGGCAATAATTATATCGACAGCACCGGTTATACCGGTATTTATGGAGCATCTTATAGTATTATACGGCAAAACGTAATAAACAATACGATGATGACTTTAGCCGATGGAAGTGCTATTTACCTTGGTTCCAACAGCTCATATGCTGCAATTCAAAATAATATTATCTCAAACGTAGAAGGGCACAGTGAAGGCGCGCCCTCTTACGGCGGTATTTATGAGAGCTGGAATTCTTCAAACGGCATTTATCTGGATAATGGGAGCAGTAACAATATCGTCACAGACAATACAATTATCCGGGCAAAATCTATGGCGCTGATGACCAATTGCGGTTCTCACAACAATACACTCAGCAAAAATACTTGTTATGATTGTGCTTCGAATGCAGGCGGTTTTTTTCTGTTTGTAGGCGTTAACACAGCCACAAATGACGGGGGTCATGTCATCACCAAGAATATCTTTTATCCGGGTTCCAATAAACAACCCATGCTGCAGTTTAAAGATGTATCTTCTGTAATTCATTCGCCCGGGATCATGGACAGCAATTATTACTGCAATCCTTACGGCTATACTTATCCTTTTGAAACACTGCTTTACAAGTCCTCTGCCTGGTCAGCAGGCAAATATACATTTGCAGGATGGACCGCATTATCGGGACTGGACACACATTCAAAATACATTGTTCCGGAATCAACCAAACGTGATACAATGTTTGTCAACAGCACGGCATCTCCGGTAACGGTGAACCTGCCTCCGTTTCTCTTTAATGACCTTGACAACAATAGCGTATCAGGATCGTTCACGCTCGCTCCATTCTCATCACGGATACTCATTCGGGATAATGAACAAATAACCTCAAATATTACAGTGAATCCAGCATCTTTATCATTTGGAAGTGTGGCTATCAATACAATATCAGCAGAGAGAACCTATACGATTCAAGGAACGAATCTTTTGCCGGCAATCGGGAATGTTACAATTACACCTACGTCAGCTGTTTATCAGGTTTCTTTGACATCAGGATCAGGATTTACTTCTTCGCTGAACATCTCATATTCAGACGGCACGCTGTCTTCAAGAACAATATATGTGAGGTTTTCTCCGACAATCGCACAGAGTTATTCAGGCAATATTTCCAATTCGGGCGGAAGTGCGGCAACAAAGAATATCACATTAACCGGGACCGGTATTTCCGCCTCCACAGTGATACCTTACCCGGCTTATTCACCTAATATATACGGCAGTGCGGTTAATGCGGAAGTACTTATGAAATATGCAATAACTACCAATCAAATATCCTACAGATTCCGGGCAAAGCATACAGGATATATTTCCGGAATCCGGACATATATAAGAAGCCGATTACAAAGCAATAGCAGCGATGGAGGAAACGGCGGTACATGGAAGATCTCATTCAGACCTGATATCGCTTCTACTCATTGGCCTTCTCAATCTATCCGTACGTATGTTATACGAAATATGGAAGCAGATATCGGCGCGACATTTCCGCTTCTTATTTTTAAAATTCCCGTCGGTGTTACAGAAGGGACACTATATCACATAGTATTTGAAAATTTAGATGCAAATCCTGCAATTAACTATTCATCAATAAAGACTCTTACTACATATCGGCCTCTGACTCAATTCCAACCGTTTGCAGCAGATACTGACTGGGAAGTGCTCGTATCCAAAGCAGCTCCATATACAACGTGGACCAAACCGGCAGATAATTCCTACGATACACCAATTATGGAATATTATTATACAGACGGTTACTCAACAGGAATGGGATACATGGAGTCATGGATAGACAATATAAAATCAATATCCGGCAATTCCGCAGTACGAGAAACATTCACTGTTAAAGGTATCAGCAGGGACGTATCGAATGTTAAAGTATGGGTACGTCGGTTGTCGGGAAGTGATCCTTTAATAGTAAGATTGGAAAAAACGGATGGAAGTTTATTGGAACAAGGCTCTATCCCGGCAGCTTCGATCCCTACAGCCTACTCGTGGATCAATTACACATTCCAGTCGACACGAAATCTTGTCTTAGGACAGAGTTATAATCTGACTCTTTCATCTTCCGCTAACTCGGTTTATAACACGTATGCATTAAGCGATGGAGGATCCACATTTACTGAAAATGCGCGTTTTGCGGACGGATACTCTGAATTCAACGTAGGAAACGGCTGGACTGGATGGGATCAATGGGGGAGGACGAATCTAAAAACAGGCGATCTCATGTTCTATTTCTCTAATTCTTCCGGCGAAGCATCAAAGTATATAGAAAACAGCAATACAAAAGACAATTCGGGGGATGCTCATCCGATGCATACTGACTTAAAACAGAACTATCCGAACCCGTTTAATCCGTCAACAGTAATCAACTATCAGTTGTCCGATGCCGGGATGGTACGGTTATCTGTGTACGATATTCTTGGACGTGAGGTTGCAGTTTTAGTGAATGATAAAAAAGAAGCCGGTTTTTACTCTGTGACATTTAACGGCAGAAATCTGCCAAGCGGTGTATACTTTACTCGCTTTATTTCCAATTCGGAAAACGGTAAGCAAATAGTGCAAACAAAGAAAATGCTGCTTGTAGAATAGCAGCCAACCTCTTGACCTTTTGCTCGCAAGTGGAGCTTGAAGATTATCTATTGAGCTCCACCCGAGCATAAGTGGTCTTAAAAATAAAGCGATGTTTCATCCATTATATTCAATCACATATTAAATACAAGAATTATTCTTCATTATTTTTGTTGACAATAATATTCTGTTTCAATACCCGAATACGCCGGCATTCTCCGTTCTGCAGATCTGGATACCAATAATTCTATTAACCCTTTTTGTAAAACAAAAGCATGAAATGCTTCGCACTGAGTATTTATTCTAAACATATTTTTAGTAACAATGAATAATTTTAGTTAGTAGTACAGATTCTATTCCTGCTGGTACTTACAACTGCCGGCGATTTTTAAATAATAATATAGCACGTAACCTTATCCTACCCTTTGTAGGATTGTTTTTACCTTTCTACAATCAGCGTTTTCCTACCTTTAACTCCTGTTCCTTTAAAACAAATAATGTGCCGTTTTTTGCAAAAAACAAAGGTTTTTTATTTCAACTCTTTCTGGAACTAAGATTGATGCACATCACTCGCAATTATTCAAGTGAAATTTTTAAGAGTCAAAAAAATGGAAAATCGAATATTTTTACCGAGACGTTTTTGGGGTATTTCTTTGTGCATGTTTATGTTTCTTTCCCAGTTACTCTCCCAAACGTCCTATTACGTATCGTCAGCGGGCGATGACGGGAACAACGGCACATCAAGAACGACGGCATGGAGAACCATATCAAAAGTAAATTCAGTTACATTTGCATCGGGGGATGCAGTATACTTCCGGGGAAGTGGAGACAGGTTCTACGGCCAGATCGCAATCAAC
>JAFGLB010000181.1 GCA_016928255.1 Bacteroidota bacterium | reverse complement strand
TGTTCCGTAAATTGTTTTAAGGGAAACTCGCTTATTCCAAATTCGCCTGTTGAAACATCTATGTAGGCAAATCCGATTTTTTCAGTACTCGCAGATATCGGCGACGGCAAAGCAGCCGCGGCCAGATAATTATTTTGTTTCTGTTCCAATACTTTATCGGAAAACGAGACTCCGGGTGTTACGACTTCTATCACGTCGCGTTTTACTATTCCTTTTGCATACTTCGGATCTTCCAGCTGCTCGCATATTGCTACCCTGTATCCTGCTTTTAATAATTTCGGAAGATATGTATCAAGCGCGTGGTGGGGAAATCCGGCCAGCGGTGTTTCGCCTGCAGTACCGTTGCCTCTTTTCGTCAGTACAATTCCCAGTACTTTCGATGTAATTTTTGCATCCTCATCGAAAGTCTCAAAGAAATCTCCCATCCTGAAAAGAAGTACAGTATCCGGATATTTGGCTTTTACCTGTTGATACTGTCGCATTAACGGCGTTGACATAAAATGAGATGGTTATTCTTTTGTGTTAAAAATATTCTGCCGGCTTAACTTATAATATACGGTACCGGATTAATTCTGCAGTATTGTACTCAGTTTTTTTTGTCAAGTATAACTTATATCCACCGGCAATAATAATCACTTGATTTTTCCCACTCCCCATTTCTTCATTGCATCAAGCATCTTATAATCGGTCAGGTCGTATTGAATGGGAGTAATTGATACGTAACTGTTCTGCACTGCTGCTTCGTCAAATTCAATATCCGTATCCACCTTTTCGAGGCCGCCTGTCAGCCAGTAATATTCTCTGTTGTTCGGGTCCCTTCGAAGGTCGAATGTATCATTCCATATCGCTTTGCCCTGGCGTGTTATAAGCACGCCTTTAATGTCCTTAGGTTTAAGCGGGGGAACGTTGACATTTAAGAGTGTACCGGACGGCAGTCCATGCTTGCCGATCAGAAGCGCCAGCTTTCTGGCAATCTGAGCAGGGTAATGAAAATCTGCCGCGCCGTATGTCGTCAATGAAATCGCAATCGACGGTATGCCTAGTATTGTTCCCTCAGTTGCTGCCGATACGGTTCCGGAATATATTATACTGATAGCTGTGTTTGAACCATGGTTTATGCCCGAAACAATCAAATCCGGAGTACGCTCTAAAATTGCGCGAACAGCAAGTTTTACACAATCAGCCGGAGTGCCCTGGACAGCATAGCCGAAAAACTTTCCATTTTTCTTAAACTCTTTAACTCGCAGAGGATAGTTCATGGTTATGGCATGCCCTACTGCGCTTTGCTGCTTGTCCGGTGCGACAACTGTTACATTGCCTATTTTCTTCATCTCCTGAACGAGCGAATAAATACCGGATGCATCTATTCCATCATCATTGGAGACAAGTATTTCAAGTTTGTTTTTTAATCTCATTCTTCAGAATACCGTAATAACTTTTTACAGATTTTTTTTACCTGTTTAGAGCGTTTTTTATATAAACTTAATAGCTTTCCTTTTTGTTCGGAAATTTTTCTTCTTTTACATCTTTTACATAGGCACTTACACCCTGGCGAATCGTTTCGGCCAGTCGTGCATAACGGCGGATAAAACGGGGATGGAAATCTTCATTCAATCCAAGTATATCCGACACTACCAGAACCTGTCCGTCGCAATGCATTCCTGCTCCGATGCCGATTGTCGGTATTTTTATTGATTTGGTTATTTTTTCCGCAAGCGACGCAGGAATTTTTTCCAGCACTATACTGAACGCGCCTGCTTTTTCCAGGGCAACAGCATCTTTGAATATTTGTTTTGCCTCGGCCGGCGTCACACCTCTGGGAGTAAAGCCGCCGAATTGATGAATTGACTGCGGAGTCAAACCGAGATGCCCGATTACCGGAATACCTGCCCTCACAGTCATCCGCACCAGATTTGCTATACGCTCTCCGCCCTCAAACTTAACACCACCTGCTCCCGTTTCCTTCATTATGCGGCCCGCATTTCTGAATCCTTCTTCATCATTCGCCTGGTACGACATAAAAGGCATATCGACTATAACCATTGCCCTATCAACTGCGCGCACAACAACTTTGGCATGGTATATCATTTCATCCATGGTAACAGGTATCGTGGTCTCATGTCCCTGAAACACCATTCCCAGTGAATCACCGACAAGAATCAAATCCACTCCTGCCTGATCCAACAATCGCGCCGTAATATAATCATACGCTGTCAAGCACGCAATGCGGTTTTTTTCTTTTTTCATTGCGGCAATTACTTTTGTCGTGACTTTTTTCGGACCCGATGTTGTAGATGAGTTTTTCATATTTCCTGCCTTTCATTCTCGACTGATTTCACCGGCACTTTCAGGCCTGATTAACCGGGATGTCCGGAATCCTTCCAGTACCGATTCTGCAACTTCTTCGTATGAAACAGCCCGATTCAAAACTTCCGAAAGATCTGTTGTTTTTTCATCAAGCTCTTTTCGCAATATACTTCTTTCTTTTTCAGAGTGAAAGTTTATGTAATCAATGATCTTTTTATGGCCCGGGCCCGTAAGAATTGAACCATGCTGCAGAACGATCTCTTCGCCGTTACCGGCCGCATAACGCCTTTGTGCACTGCCTACCAGTTTTTTTCCGCTGCATTTAATTTCATACCTGCCTGTACTGGAAAAACATGCTGCTGCAGATGATGTTTTATAAAGCGACGGGAAATCCGGCTGGCTTTTTTCTATTGCTGCCGTTACTCCCAATTTCGATAACCCGGCAACTAATGCCCTGCTGATATCATCGTAAACTTCATGTATATTTTTTCCACAGGAATGCATGATTACACAATAGGTAAGTTCTTCTGAATGCAGAACGGCTCTTCCGCCTGTTGGACGTTTTACAACATCAATTCCATGCACCGATGTTTTTGCCAGGTCGATTTCATCCATCGACTGGTTCCATCCAAGCGAGATTGCAGACGGCTGCCAGGCATATACACGAATTGTCGGATTTCCAGCACCTCTTGCAAGTTCCTGTGCAAGATTAATATCATATTCCATATTAAAAACACCGGAACGGATTCCGGTGTTTTCGAATCGCCAATTCATTTTTTTCCTAATGACGATCGGGTCCGGGAATAATCCCGCGTTTGCTGTCTGCAATAAAATTCAGAATATTTTGTATCTCCGGCGATAATTCGATCTCTTGTTTAATACGGGCCACAGCCTGCGATACGTTTAATTTAGATTTGTATATGATGTTGTATGCCTGCTCGATCTGATTTACGGCATCCGTCGAAAATCCGCGCCTCCTCAGGCCGACAGAATTTAATCCTTCATAACATAAGGGCTCACGGCCGGCTCGAACGTACGGCGGCACATCTTTCGGAACCCTGTAGCCGCCGCCAATTATTACATGGTCGCCTATATGCACGAATTGATGGATGGGAACCAGCCCGCCTATAATTACCCAGCTGCCTAGATGAACATGTCCCGCCAGAGCGGCGCTGTTTGCCATTATGCAAAAATTTCCCATAACGCAATCGTGTGCTACATGTGTATTTGCCATAAACATACAATTGTTCCCGATGACAGTTTTACCTGTCTCAAGAGTACCGCGGTTTAACGTTACATATTCGCGGATATCACACTGATCCCCGATTGTTAGAATTGTAGGTTCGTCCTTGTATTTCAGATCCTGAGGAGGGCCGCCTACGACTGCAAATGAAGCCACCCTGCATCCCTTTCCAAGCCGTGTTCCATTTTGGATAATTGCATAGGGCGCAATTACCGAATTATCGCCTATCACAACATCGTCGCCAATTATTGCAGAAGGTCCTACTGTTACGTTTTCGCCGAGCTGTGCTTTTTTACCGACCGATGCAAGCGGATCAACCACAACACTCATAATATTTCTCTTTCATTCTTTTTATTATTTTACTTTATCTTCATTCCTGTCTACAATCGCCGCTGTGAAATCACCCTCTGCCACGATATTACCATCCACATACGCCTGGCCGCGTATCTGTATCACTTTTGACCTGCGGCTTACCGCCTGTACTTCCAGGATTAACTGATCACCGGGGACAACAGGTTTGCGGAATTTTACGTTATTAATTGCCATAAAGAAAACAAGTTTATTCCCCGGATTTTCAATGCCGTTCAGCATCAGAACACCGCCTGTTTGAGCAAGAGCCTCGACTATTAATACACCGGGCATAATCGGCTGGCCTGGAAAATGACCCTGGAAGAATGGTTCATTCAAGGTTACATTTTTTACTCCCACAGCCCGTTCATCAATTTGAAATTCAATGATTTTATCCACGAGAAGAAACGGATAACGGTGCGGAAGAATACGCTGTATTGCGTTTACATCGAATACTATTCCTTCTTTTTTCTCATGCTGGTACTTACGGACAATTTTATTCTGCTGATACAATTTTCGCACCTTGCGTGCAAACTCGATGTTTGCCGCATGGCCGGGTCGCGCGGCAAGAATCTGTGCTTTAATCGGGGCGCCTATAAGCGCCAGATCGCCGATCAGGTCAAGCAGTTTATGCCGTGCCGGTTCGTTTCGGTAATGAAGTTTTTTATCATTCAACACACCCGATGAACCCAGAATTACCGAGTGATCCAGGCCTAATTTATGTGTTAGTTTTCGTATTTCATCATCAGACATATCGCGGTCCACAATGCACACGGCATTGTCGAGATTGCCGCCTTTTATAAGTCCCTGATCGTACAGCATTTCCACTTCATGCAGAAAGCAGAATGTGCGTGCAGAAGAGAACTCGGTTACAAATTCCTTTTCAAGATTAAATAATCCTGTATGCTGGCTGCCCAGTGCGGGATTATTGTAATCGATCATAACCGTTAAACGAAAATCATCCGTCGGCAATGCAACTATTTCCACTCCCCTTTGAGGATCCTGATAATGCACAACCTGGTCGATAATCAGGTAATCCTTCGGGGATTCCTGGTCTTCCAGACCCGCGTCAATAAGCATATCAACAAACGGCTTGGCACTGCCGTCACCTATGGGCGGTTCAATATTATTAAGTTCAATTATCAGGTTATCTATCTGCAATCCGGCAACAGCCGCCAGCACATGCTCCACTGTGTGCACGCGCGCACCGTTAATGCCGAGAGTAGTACCGCGTTGAAGATCAACAACATGGTCAACATCGGCAGGTATTTCGGGCGAGTCGGGAAGATCAACTCTGCGAAACCTGATGCCATAGTTCTCCGGCGCCGGCTTGAACACCATGGTTGTGGATACACCTGTGTGAAGGCCCACACCATCCATTGTTACCGGCTTTTTAATTGTCATCTGCTGTACAAACATTCTTTTCCTCTCAAATTATTTTTTTAGAAGCTCTTTTTCCAATGCATCGATCTTCTTCTGTATCGCGCCGATTTCCCTGATCATATCAGGAAGCATTTTCATCGCTGCATATACACGCTGTGCTTTTCTCGCTTCGTCGGCAGGAGAACCGAAATACGACTTCCCCTGTTCTTCGATGTTCCGATGAATTCCCGATTGCGCCATGATTATAGTGTGGTCGGTAATTTCTATATGGCCTGCAATGCCTACCTGTCCGGCAAGCATGCAATTCTTCCCGATTTTCGTGCTCCCGCTGATACCGGCCTGAGCTGCAATTACCGTATTTTCCCCTATTACAACATTGTGCGCAATCTGAACAAGGTTATCAATTTTAACTCCGTTATGCAAATGGGTATCCCCCATTGTTGCCCTGTCAATTGTTGTATTGGCGCCTATTTCGACATCATCACCAATAACAACAATCCCGAGCTGGGGAATTTTTTCAAATTTCCCGTCCGGCTTTGGAGCGAAACCAAATCCGTCCGATCCGATTACAGCTCCTGCATGAATAATTACTCTCTGCCCTATCATGCATTGATGGTAAACCACAACATTCGGATAAAGTGTGCAGTCAGATCCGATCTGTGCATAATTTCCTACTACACAGCCTGCCCCGATCTTCGTGTTATCCCCCACTTTTGAATTGCTGCCGATCACGGCATACGCACCGATGGAAACATTCTGCCCGATTGCCGCACTCGGCGATATGACTGCAGAAGCGTGAATTCCTTTTTCAAACAATTCAATTGAAGGTGTAAGGCGCTTTAATACATGCAGAAATGCAACATAAGGATCGTCCACCCGGATAAATATGAGCGATGCTCTATCCCGATATTTATTCAGGTCGAGCTTTCGGGAAACCAGAACTGCCGTTGCACGGGTGGAGTTTATGAATTTCTCGTATTTCGGATTTGCCAGAAATGTAAGACTGCCGGAATCCGCTTCTTCAATTTTTGCTACGCGTAAAATATCCGGTGCTTTATCTATCTTCTCACCAACAACTTCTCCTTCAAGCCAATCGGCAATTTCTTGAATAGTCATAGGCCGGTCTTATTTTTTCTCGCCCGCAATAGACACCTTGAGTTTTTCGAATATTTTTTGTGTCAAATCATATTTCTCGTTCGCATACATCAGCAGAATGTCGCCGCTTTTATCCAGCACATAATCGTAGCCTTCTTCTACAGCGACATCCTGTACGGCTTTAAAAATCCTATCCTGCACAGGTTTCATCAGCTCATTTTGTTTTTTAAACAACTCTCCGTTCTGTCCGAAGTACTTATTTCTGTAATCGACAATTTTTTTGTCCATTTCCTGCAGTTCATTTTCCGCTTGTGCGCGGCGCTGATCTGTCATAATGAGTTTCCGCTTGTCGTATTCTTCGTATTTACTTTTCCATTCTCCCTCCATTTTATTCAGCTCCTGCTGCCATTCTGCCACCATTTTATCCAGCTGGGCCTGGGCGTCAATCGCGTCGGGTAATTCTTTAATAATTGCCTCGGAATTAAAATGCGCAATTTTAACCTGTGAGCTTAATGGTATGGTAAATAACAATATGCCTAATGCGATAAAAGCGAAAATATTTTTCATTTTCTTATTCCCGATTTAATAGAATAAATACTATCGATCATTTGTATCAACCTGATATGTAACAAATATGCTTTTTAGTTTCCGGTCTTTAGTCTGTCTATCACCTTATAAGTAAGGTCGTATTTAGAATCTGCATACAGCAGGTTTGATGTAACATCCAGTTTGTCAAAAACAAAATTGAATTTGCCTTCTTTTGCCACTTTTTCAATCGCTTTCATAACACGATCCTGGATGGGGGCAAATTTTTTCTCTCTTAACTTTACGGCTTCACCGTCGCGCGAGTCGAATTTCTGGTACTGGTAATCGCGGGCCTTCTGCTGTAGATCCTGAAGACTTTTTTCCTTATCGGCTTTTGCTTTCGGGTCAAGCATAGCCTGCTTTTTCTGGTAATCTTCTATTCCTTCCTGAAGCTCTTTGCTCATTTTTTCAAGTTCGTCCTGCCAGACTTTGATTGTCGATTCTAGTTCTTTTCTAAGCGCCTGGGCTTCAGGAAGTTCGCGCAGGATAGTCTCTGAATTTACGAAGGCAATTTTTGCATTTTGCTGCGCTGAGCTGACTGAAACAGCAAGCATTAAAATAACAGCTGTAAGAATGATTTTTTTCACGATAACCTCTTTTTTTTAGTGATTATATATTTAATAAAATTAATAATTAAAATGATTTTCCAAATTGGAAGTGAAACTTCCATCCCGGCGGCGAACCGTCAGGTGTTGCGGCATCATATCCATATCCGTAATCAAACCCGATAAGTCCTATCGGATTTACAAGCAATCTCACGCCGAATCCCGCCGATCTCCGTAAGTCCGTCATATCCATTTGAGAATGATCCAGCCATACATTTCCAGCTTCTCCGAAAAGAAGCGCATAAATCGGGATTGGATTCAGAGAAATCGCAAAACGCATCTCTGCCGTATATTTCATCATCGCTTTGCCGCCGTATCCTGTGGTTTCATAAGGCCCGATACTGTTGTCTTCATAGCCGCGAAGCGGTGTAACAGAGATCTGCCCGAGTCCTGTACCTCCCATATAAAACTTATCCTGATACGGAATATTAGCGTCGGTACCTCCGCCATATGGAAAAATCAGCCCAATTGTATTGGAACTCATAATTGTTATTCTTCCCGAGCTTATAAGCGGGATATACCAATCTGCACTGAAAATATGTTTATGATACTTTGCAGCGCTCATAGCATCCCCAAGTTTTGGACCGCCGAAAATTTCCGTTAAAAGTGAAAAGTTTGATCCGCGTGCAGGGAAAATCGGGCTGTCCGTGCTGTTTCGCGAAATGACCTGCGATATACCGATTTGAGTCATTGTTCCCTCAGGATACATGTAGCTGTAATATGAATACTGGGAACTAAGCGGATGATAAGTGACTTCTGCGACACGCAGTGTCCAATCGCCGCGAAAATACATATCAGGCCACCTGAAGCGCCGCCCCAATCTTATCGCCGCTCCGCGCATATGCAGATCTGCATAATATGACTGCTTTGTATCGTATATATTGAATCCAAATAAAGTCGGTGTATTGAACATCCACGGCTCCGTAAAGCCGATTGAAAATGTGCGGTAATAGTTGCTGACACCGAACTGGTAGTCGAACGTCATTTGCTGGCCGGCGCCTCCGCGCTGCGGTTCACTCAGAGAAAAATTATTGAACGAAACTCCAATGCCCCCGCTGAATCCGAACGCCCCGCTGTAACCTACAGACATGTTGAATGTATCGCTTGATTTTTCTTCGACAGTGTACTCAATGTCCACAGTCTTGTCATCAACCGGGCGTACATCCGGCTTGAGACTTTCAGGATTGAAATAATTGAGCTGCTGAAGCTGCCTGAGACTCCTGATTATAAGCTGCCTGCTGAAAAAATCACCGGGCTTTGTCAGCAATTCCCGCCTGATTACTTTTTCGTACGTCTTTGTATTGCCCGATACCAGAACCCTGCCGACCCTGAACTGATTCCGCTCATGTATCTGAAGTGTTATGTCAAGGCTGTCTGCGCCTACTATATCTATTTCAGGTTCCACTTGAAACCAGAGATAACCGTTATCCGCATAAAGCGAAGTTACATCCGACTCCTCTTCATTCCGCCTCAGGTTCTGGTCAAATTTCTCCGCATTATAAATATCGCCTTTTTTAAAGCCCAGTCTCTCAGTCAATAATTCCGATGGATATACCGTATTCCCTTTCCAGTTTATATTGCGCACAAAATATTGATTCCCTTCCGCCAGGAAGATATCCAGGGTCAAATATCTTTTTGTCTCGTCATAACTAACGGAGTCTGATAAAATTTCCGCATCACGAAAACCGTTTTTCCTGTAATAAGCAAGAATAAGTTCCTTGTCTTCTTTGTACTTTTTCTCATCAAATTTATTGGATTGCCAGAATTTCCACCAGCTGCGCTCATTCGTTTCCTTCATTTCACTCTTAAGATCGCCCTCATTAAATATTTTATTGCCGTGGAAACGAATATTATCGACCTTTACTTTCGGACCTTCATCAATATCAATTTTCAGAACGACGCGGTCTGTGGTATCATTGGCGGTAATTGTTTTGGATTCGATTTTTGCATTCAGATACCCGTCGCTGTCATATTGGTTCTTGATTAGTCTGTTAACCGTGGAAATATCCTGCGGAGTTATAATCTGGCCTTTGACCAAATCGATTTTCTTCAGTATGTCATCTTCGTCAAGTTCATCATTTCCGGATATTTCAATACGTTCTAATCTTGGATTTTCTTTCAGCTTAATTAAAAGATATATACCGTCCTCGGTCTTTTTTTCAATATAAATCTGCACATCTTCGAACAATCGGAGATTATGCAGTCTTTTAATAATTGTTCTCGTCTCTTCGCTCGGAATCGCAATATCTCCGCCTACTCTCAGTCCCGCATTAGCAATAATTGCCGCAGGTTCAACCGTACTATGCCCTTCTACGGTTATACCTAGTATTTTATGTACTTCGACTCCCGGCTGCTGCCCTAACAGGAAGCCGTTAAAAGCAATTAAGAAGAATAAAAAGAGGACGAGAAGATTATTTCGAGACACTTTTATTGGACCTTTCTATAAGCCTTGCTGATTGCATTTTTTTTGGAATGCAGTTGTTCACTCACCATACCGAATCTCCGTTCGCGTTTCTGGAAATCCTTTATTGCTTCATAAAGCTGTGTGCGCCGAAAAGCCGGCCACAGCTGATGTGATATATATATTTCGGAATAAGCCAGCTGCCAGAGAAGAAAATTGCTGATACGCAATTCACCGCTTGTACGGATCAATAAGTCTGGATCCGGAATATCCACTGTGGCGAGATGTCTTGCCATAATCTCTTCTGTAATCTGTTCTTTTTTTAATAATCCCGTTTGAATATCGCCGCATATTCCTTTTACTGCTTCTATCAAATCCCATCGGCCGCTGTAATTTAAAGCAAGTACAAGTGTCAGACCGCCGTTATTCTTCATCATTTCCATCGCATCCCGCAATTCACCAGATACATCACCCGGAAGCATATCAAATTCCCCGATGACTTTAAGCCTTACTTCATTCTGGTGAAGCTTGTCCCGTTCATCACGAAGTGCTTTAACAATAAGACGCATCAGCATGGACACTTCATCCTGAGGACGTTTCCAGTTCTCAGTTGAAAATGTATAAAGTGTGAGATACCTCACACCAATCTGGGCACAGGCCTCAACAATATCACGGACAGAATTAACACCCTCGTTATGGCCGGCAATCCTTGGCAATCCCCTTCGTTTTGCCCAGCGCCCATTTCCATCCATAATTACCGCTATATGCGCTGGTATCGGTCCTCCCGCAATAAGTTGATCCTGATTTTTCTTATCGGTTCCCGTTGCCTTAGCTAACGGCACAATTTCTCCATATTCGTAATTAAGAAATGAATTTATCTATAAATTTAACCTTTTTTGGAACGATAGTCAAAAAAAAGCATCTAATAATAACAATGGAGTGCAGTTTTGGCAGGTTAAAGCCATGTTTCTTGACTGACCCTGTAAAAATGTTTATATTGCTTAAGGAAACTTTCAATAAATGTTAGACGTTTATTTAGTAATGAATCAGACGTCCCTCAAAGCGGATTCGTTCCGCCTGTGAAGGAATTAAGAATATGGAAGGTAATTTTTCAAATAGAGTACAGGATGTTATTAGACTAAGCCGCGAAGAGGCATTAAGGCTTGGTCATGACTATATCGGTACCGAACATCTCCTCCTTGGAATTATCAGGGAAGGTGAAGGAATTGCAGTTAAAATACTCCGCAATCTGGGAGTGGATCTCTATAAATTAAAGAAATCAGTTGAAGATACTGTTCGTACTTCAGGCGGTACTCTTACTATCGGCAATATTCCCCTGACCAAACAGGCCGAAAAAGTCCTGAAAATTACATATCTCGAAGCAAAACTTTACAAATCTGACGTTATCGGCACTGAGCACCTGCTGCTTTCGCTTCTAAGAGACGATGACAACATTGCCGCTCAGATAATGCATCAATATAATATACATTATGACGTTGTTCGTAATGAACTGGACAATATTGTCTCGGGCAAGCCCTCATCCCCTCCCGGACAACCGCATTCTCTTGCAGAAAAGAAACAGGACCGTTCAAAAACACCTGTGCTCGACAACTTCGGCAGAGATCTTACCAAAATGGCGCTTGAAGATAAACTCGATCCGATTGTAGGGCGCGAAAAGGAAATCGAGCGCGTTGCACAAGTGTTGAGCAGGCGCAAGAAAAATAATCCCGTTCTTATCGGTGAACCCGGAGTGGGCAAATCCGCAATTGCAGAAGGATTAGCACTGCGGATCGTTCAGAAGAAAGTATCCCGTGTACTTCATGACAAACGGGTTATTACGCTGGATTTAGCAGCTCTGGTCGCCGGAACAAAATACAGAGGCCAATTCGAAGAGCGTATGAAGGCGGTAATGAATGAACTTGAGAAAGCAAAAGACGTTATTCTGTTTATCGATGAGCTTCATACCATAGTCGGTGCCGGCGGAGCCAGCGGTTCGCTTGACGCTTCAAATATGTTCAAGCCGGCTTTGGCCCGCGGGGATCTGCAATGCATCGGTGCAACGACTCTTGACGAATACAGGCAATACATCGAAAAAGACGGAGCACTTGACCGCCGATTCCAGAAAATTATGGTAGATCCCACTACAATAGATGAAACAACAAAAATTCTTCAGAATATTAAACATAAATACGAAGAACATCATGGCGTCCTGTACAGCGAGAAAGCAGTCGATGCAGCAGTCCGCCTGAGTGACAGATACATAACCGATCGCTATCTGCCGGATAAAGCGATAGATGTAATTGACGAAGCAGGAGCAAGGGTGCACCTGGCAAATATTAAAGTCCCTAAAGAAATTCTGCAGCTTGAAGACGGAATTGAAAAAATCCGCCAGTCAAAAAACCAGGTGGTAAAGAACCAGAATTTCGAAGAAGCGGCACGCCTGCGCGATCTTGAAAAGAAACTGCTGAACGACCTGGAGTTTGCTAAACGTGAATGGGAACTTAAAGCTCATGACACCATTTACGACGTTACAGAAGAAGACTGTGCAGCTGTCGTTTCGATGATGACCAATATTCCAGTGCAGAAAGTAGCACAAAGCGAATCTGAAAAACTGCTGAAAATGGAGGAAGCGCTGGAAGAAATGGTCGTCGGGCAGGAAGAAGCAATTACGAAACTTACAAAGGCAATCAGGCGCGCCCGTGCAGGATTAAAGGACCCCAAACGTCCTATCGGATCATTTATCTTCCTCGGCCCAACAGGCGTCGGAAAAACCGAGATGGCAAAAGCACTTGCACGCTATCTCTTCGATTCTGATGAAGCTCTGGTAAGAATTGACATGAGCGAATTTATGGAGAAATTTGCAGTCTCCCGGCTCGTTGGTGCTCCCCCCGGCTATGTCGGATATGAAGAAGGCGGACAGTTGACAGAAAAAGTCCGTCGAAAGCCGTATTCCGTTGTTCTTCTGGATGAAATTGAAAAAGCGCATCCGGATGTATTCAATATCCTTCTGCAGGTTCTTGATGACGGTCTTTTAACCGACAGCCTGGGCCGCCGCGTCGATTTCAAGAATACAATTTTAATTATGACTTCAAACCTTGGATCCCGCGATATTAAAGTAACGGGCGGACTCGGTTTCAGTACAAATACGCAGGAAGATAAATACAAGGCGATGAAATCCAGTATTGAAGACGCAATGAAGAGGGTTTTTAATCCTGAATTTCTTAATAGAGTCGATGATACATTGATTTTCCATCAGCTTGAACGCTCTCATATTTACAAGATCATCGATATAGCGGCAAAAGATCTCTTCAGCCGCATAAAAACGATGGGCATATCCATCGAACTTACACAGGAAGTAAAAGATTTTCTCGCCGACAAAGGTTACGATCCTGCCTTCGGCGCGCGCCCTCTGAGAAGGGCCGTCATGAAGTACATCGAGGATCCGCTGGCTGAAGAGATTCTGAAAGGGACATATACCCAGGGCAGCATGGTCCGTGTAAAGTTTAATAAGAAAACAGAAGAGATTTTCTTCGTAGATGCTTCCAATGATATCGAAGGAGATCAATTGAAGGAATACGGGGAAGAAATTGCTGATACAAAATAAGCGTTAACCTCTTTTTATATAAAATCCCTCTGTGTTAACAGGGGGATTTCTTTTTCCAATGCTTTAAGCAGACAATCCGCAATCAAGTGAAATCTTATATATTATTCTATAAACCGTTTGGCGTTCTTTCCCAGTTTACCCGGGAAAACAACTATAAAGCTCTATGCGATTTCGGCCCTTTTCCAAAAGACATATATGCCGCTGGAAGACTCGATGCCGACAGTGAAGGACTATTGCTGCTTACAAACGATAATGCCGTAAAACACAGACTTATGGATCCGGAATTCGGGCATGAAAGAACTTATTCCGTTCAGGTAGAAGGAATTCCGGACGATGATGCTCTGTTACGCCTCCGGGACGGAGTATTGATCGGCAAAAGGCGTACAAAACCGGCTTTCGTACGTAAATATGATCTTGATCCCTCATTCCCTGAACGCTCAGTTCCGATAAGATTTAGAAAGGATGTCCCGACGGCATGGATTGAAATAAAACTTCGCGAAGGGCGCAACCGTCAGGTACGAAAAATGACTGCATCAGTCGGACATCCTACGTTAAGACTTGTGCGCACTTCAATAGCATTCCTGACACTCGACGGACTGCAACCGGGGAAATACCGTAAACTTACCCGGCACGAAATAGAAAAATTGTACAGTACACTCTGTCTTTGTTGATCACTTCAACGGCTCTTTCATTATACTGCTTTTCGCTTTTTCCATGACGACATACCGATAATAAAAAACCCCCGACGCACTACCAGACGCCAGGGGTTAGGGAGGCTATTTTGTGTTGTCTGGGAGACAACACACTGCAACATACAAAACCTTGGGGTTTTTGTCAAATCAAAAATATTTCTTAATAAAAGTGCTCTAGGAAACAGACTCTTAATGCAGATAAAAAAAACACCGGTTATAAAACCCGGAATAATATTAATAAGTTATTAAGAAGGCACAAATGGAAATTGGAGATTGATGTGTATATCAGGAATTTTTCTCTTCGTTCAAGTCATAATCAGGATAAAGTTTCTTTGCACACTCCGGACAAATTCCATGCGTAAACTGGGCTTCAGAATGTGTCTGAATATATTTCTCCAATTGATCCCAATATCCTTTATCATTCCTGATTTTTTTACAATTAGAACAAATCGGCAGAAGCCCGCTGAGTATTCTGTTTTTTGCCAATGCTTCCTGTATGCGGATATTCAGCTCTTTTTCATGTTTCAACAGCCTCAAGACGCGCCACCTGTACAATCCCAGCGCAGCGCTTATTGTAAAAAGAAATATTAAACCGTAAAACCATTTTGTACGCCAGAAAGGCGGAGTAATCACAATAGACAAAAATGTTCCTTCTTCATTCCATACACCGTCGTTGTTAGATCCCTTGACTCTAAAAATATATTTTCCTGGGTCCAGATTGGTATAAGTTACACTGTGTTTGGTTCCTGCATAATTCCAATCTCTGTCAAATCCTTCCATTATATATGCATACTGGTTTTTTAACGGCGCGATATAATTAAGCGCAGAGTAATCAATTGAGAATACCGATTGTTTGTATGATAGTATCAGGTCATTGCTGCATTCCTCGTTGTTTTTCAATCCCCTGATGCCTATGGCCACAGGTTTATTGAAAATCTGAAAACCCGAAATTACAACCGGAGGAATAAATTTGTTTTCCGTTACTTTATCCGGATCAATTATATTAAACCCGTTCGGGCCTCCAAAATACAGCGTCCCATTCGCATTTCTATAAGCCGAACGCCTGCCGAATTCGTTGCCCTGCAATCCGTCTTCACTTGTAAAACTTCTGAACCTGGGTTTTTCCGGAAGATTTACCGCATTAGCGAACGTCGATAATCCGCCGTTCGTTCCTATCCAGAGGTTCCCGTATTTATCTTCCTGAATGCTGTTGATTGAATTATTCGCCAGTCCGTCTTTTGTCCTGTAGTGTTTGAATCTTCTTGTAGATTTATTAAAAAGATTCAATCCGTTGTTTGTACCCATCCACAAATTACCCTTGCTGTCTTTCAATATTGATCTCATCCTATTGCTGCTCAGGCTGGTACTGTCGTTTTTTGAATGCATAAATGTTTCAAACGTTTTATTTTGTTTGTCGAAACAGCAAAAAGCGCCTACGTTCGCAATCCATAAATACCCGTCGTCTGATTCGATTATATCCTGAATATAATCAGAATATATGTTCGAGTTTAATGTGTTATATCTGACAAATACTTTATTTTTCCTGTCTAAAAGATTCAAACCGCCTCCCATAGTTCCGATCCAGAGATTTTGATCACTATCTTCAAAAATGGAAAATATATTGTTGCTGCCGATGCTGCTGGTGTCTTCAGGATTATAATAGAAATGTTCGAATGTCCCGGTCCTATGATCAAATCTATTCAGGCCTCCGAACCATGTCCCGACCCAAAGCATTCCGCTTTTGTCTTTAAAGATACACCATACTGCATTCGAGCCGATGCTTCGATTATCTAAAGGATCATGAACATAATGATTATATGTGCCATTCTTCTTATCATAACGGTTCAGACCCCCATCGGTTCCTATCCACAGGTAATCATTCTCTTCATAAAAAGCATGTACCTGATTATTGTTCAAGGAATTTTTTACTCCTATTTCGCTTTTTATATGAATAAATTTTTCTCCCGCCGGATTCACCATATTTAAACCATTGCCAAACGTGCCGATCCAAATACTGCCCTGCCTGTCCTGAAAAAGAGAATAAATGGAATTATGACTCAGACTCCCCGATCTGCCCGGCTCGTTTCTATAATGAACGAAATTACTGTTACCCGGTTTAAAACCATCAAGATTCATTATATCCAGGCCGCCGTTCTCAATGCCTATCCATAAATTCCTGTCACTATCTTCTAAAAGTGAAAGAACCGCACCTTTTGATATACTTTTTTTATCGTTTATATTATTTTTATAATGTACGAATGTCCCTTTTTGAGGGTACACACTTGAATTCAAAAACAAATCCAATCCGGCGGATGTACCGATCCATATTCTTCCCGACTTATCCTCGTAAATCGAATATATATCGTTACTGCTGATGCTGTAAGTATCCTTGCTGTCATGGAAGTAACTTGTCAACGAATCCTTGGTCCTATTATATAAAAACAGACCGTAATTTGAGGCGATCCAAACAGAATTACTTCCGTCGATAATTATTTTCCTGTTCCCTCCTCCGCTTACAATAATCCCATCCTGCGGCATAATATCCTGATGATATGTATACAGGCTGTCATTCTTCAAATCCAGGCGGAACAAATATCTTGTTCCGGCCATCCAAAGGTTACTGTCCATATCTTCCTTGATTGAAAATATCTCTTCTTGCGACAATTTTGGATGGCGTATAAACCTTTCGTTTTCTCTGTCATAAAGATTAAGCCCCTCCCTTGTTCCAAACCATAAATTTCCCTGTCTGTCCTCCAGTATGGCTATGACATTGCTGTTGCTGATGGAATATGCATCGTTCATGTTGTATTTATATATACGGAAATCATATCCGTCATAACGATTTAAACCGTCATCCGTACCTATCCAAATAAAACCATATTTATCCTGCATAACAGTATGTACCCAGCTGTTCGAGAGTCCATGATCTGTCGTAATCTGTCTGAATTGCAGGTGCTTCGGCTGGGCATTAACGCAGTACGTAAATATTGGAATCAAAATATATGCTGATAATATTAAACTAATCCTGCTCATCATAGATGATCTTATTTTTTCCACTTCTAATTAAACTGAATACTCTTTGATTGTAATTATTTATTTTCCTCGCCAGGATCGTTATTCTTTTTTACCATTTTGTCTGTATTGTAATTCGGGTATAACTTTTTAGCACATTCCGGACAAATACTATGACTGAACTTCGCATTCGACCTGTCCTGTATATACGATTCAATTTGGGTCCAGTATCCCTGGTCATCACGGATTTTTTTGCAATTTGCACATATCGGCACCAATCCGCTCAGTAATTTTACATCTGCAAGTGCATCCTGAAGTTCTCCTATTAATTTTTCACGCTCCTTTTCAGCTCGTTTACCTTCAGTGATGTCGCGGAATGACCAGATCCTCCCATGGTATCGTCCGTCACTGCCTATTACTGGGGCTGAATATCGATCAAGAACCGTTCCATCATTTAGTTCGATTTCATCCCGACTGGTTTCATCAGGATGGCTATAAAGGTATTTAACTTTGCTGACGAATTGATCCGGATCCTTGGTTGCGTGCATAACGTGAGCTACCTGCATCTGATCATCTGGGTTATCCGCAATCTCTTGCGGGATCTTCCAAAGTTCAACAGTCCGCTGATTCTGTAGGATTTTCTTCCCCTGTTTGTCGACCACCAAAACTCCATCGATTGAAGAATTGAGTTGGGCTTCAAGGAGTGCCGTTTTTTGGCTTAACGCTTCTTCAGCCAGTTTGCGCTCTGTGATATCTTGATTAACGCCGTACACCTTGATTGTGCGGCTGTTCTCGTCTCTAACGATAGAAATGCGAACTGAGAAATATCCAGTACCACCATCAGCGTATATAATGCGGTGTTCTAATTGTGCTTCAGTCTTTATTAGATCAGTAGATTCAACGCCTCGTTGAATAATATCATCAACGATATGTACATCATCAGAATTAACAAAGCGCCGAATATATTGAGCAGGAGACATCGAATAGCCCCCTTCCTTTTCGGCGGTTGTGTGAAAAAGATTGTAAAATTGATCATTAAATATGAAAAGACGGGTTGCATTGTCGAATTCCCAATAACCCAGATTGGCAATCTTCAAAGCATTATTCAATTGAGCTTTGCTTTTGCGCAACGCCTCTTCGGTTAGTTTACGTTCAGTAATATCGCGGCCAATGCCTACTAGGCCTACGATCCTTCCCTGGAGATCTTTGAAAGGTATTTTTGTGGATATGTTCCATTTCCGCTGGCCCGTAGCTTCAACCACAGGCTCTTCCTTACTAAGCAGCATCTGCCCCGAACGGATAATTTCCTGCTCATCGGCAAAATAAACGCGGGCATTTTCTAAAGGGTGAAAGTCGAAATCGGTCTTCCCATAGATTTCATCCATGTTTTCTTTCCCAAAGCTTTGCAGGAGCGCTTTATTTGCGAGAATGAAGCGGCTTTCGGTGTCCTTGAGATAGATATAATCGGGTATTAGATCGATTAATGTACGAAGAAGATTGTGCTCCTTTGTTAAAACTGCATCCATACGCTTTTGTTCCGCGAATTCTCTTGTTTGCATACGCCACTTATAAATCCAGTATACAACAACTGTTAAAACAGCAAGCAGTATCAATCTGAACCATAACGTCTCCCAAAAAGGCGGCTTTATTACTATTGGTAGGGAAACACCAATTTCATTCCAAACACCATCGTTATTGGATCCTTTAACTCGAAAAAAATATTTGCCTGGATCTAAATTTGTATAAGTTGCAGTATTTCTTGTACCGACATAATTCCAATCTTGATCGAATCCCTCAAGTTTATATGCATATTGATTTCTTTTTGAAGAAATGTAATTCAATGCTGCAAAGCTAATCGAAAACATAGATTGTTTGTATGAAAGAACCAGCGGCTCATCGGCAAACCAGTTTTTTCCTAATCCCCTTTCTCCGATGCTAACCGGTTTATTAAATACTTCAAAGCCTGTAATAACAATTGGAGGAATGTATGTGTTTTCCATAATTTTTCCCGGATCAAACGCATTGAACCCGTTTGTGCCGCCAAAATACATAATTCCATTTTTACCTTTCAGGTATGAACGCTTTGCAAAGACGACGCCTTGTAATCCATCTTCGTAAGTGTAATTCTTGAATTTCGGCTTCTCAGGTAAATTTACGGCATTTAAAAATTTTGATAAGCCATTATTCGTTCCCATCCACAGATTTCCATCATTATCTTCGAGAATGCTGTTGATATAATTGTCTGACAATCCATCTGCTTTCTGATAACAAGTAAATTTCCCCGTCGTTTTATTCCATAGATTAAGTCCTGCATTCGTACCTATCCAGATATTTCCATTACTATCTTCAAAGATACATACAATTCTATTGCTGGATATACTGCCACTGTCACTATCGGAATGCACAAAGCACTCATAACTTCCTTTCTTTTTATCGAATCGAACAGCTGCTGTATAATTGGTTAGCCATAGATCACCGTTTTTTGATTCTTTAATTTCTAATACAAAGTTAGAATAAATACCAGAATTCTGAGTGTTTAGTCTAACAAATCTTTTTTTTGTCCTATCAAACATATTAAGACCGCCGCCTAGTGTACCAATCCATAAATTACCGTCTTTATCTTCAATTACTGAAAATATATCATTACTGCTTATGCTATTGGTGTCATTAGGATCATTGTAATAATACTCAAACGTCTCTGTGCCATAATCAAACCTATTTAACCCCCCTCCCCATGTTCCTATCCAGAGACTTCCATATCGGTCTTTACAAATACTCAAAATGTTGTTCGAACTTAATGCTTTTCTGTTTAACGGATCGTGAATATAGTGCTTAAATGTATCATCTTTTTTATTGTACCTATTCAATCCCCCCTCTGTACCTATCCATAAAATGTCGCCGTCTTCAAAGAAGCAATTAACCTGATTGTTGCTCAAGGTATTTTTAAAGCCAGGTTCACTCATAAATAAATCGAATTTCTCAGGGATTGAACTTATAATATTTATACCATTGCTGTATGTACCGATCCAGATGTTTTTCTGGTTATCCTGGAAAAGAGAATAGATGGAATTATTATTAAGGCTTGTTCGTTTGCCTGGATCGTTCTTATAATGTATAAAGCTGTTAATTCCTTTCTTAAATGTTTTCAGGTCAAGAAGATCCAGACTGTTCGTTGTTCCTATCCATAAATTCTGCTTATCATCCTCTAATAATGTCCGAACTGTTCCTCCAGTAATGCTTCTTGGATCATTGCTGTTTTTAAAATGATAAAAAGTATAATCAACTGGATTTTTATCAAAATTATCAATTACATCCAAACCTGCATCGGTGCCGATCCATATTCTTCCTGCATTATCCTCTAACAATGAACGGACATTATTACTGAGTAAACTATTAGGTTTATTATTGTCATGAAGAACCTGAATGAATAATTTCCTTTTTTTATCATAAATGTGTATGCCACTAGAAGAACCTATCCACACCTCCCCCCTCCTGCTTATAATCATTTCTCTGTTTGTTTCTTCAGTGCGGGTTCTGCCTCCTGTGATATCATTTTGTGAATATATTTCAACACTGTCATTCTTAACATCAAGATGGTAGATATTGAAAGTCGATACTATCCAGAGGCTCCCATCTACATCTTCCACTATAGATGCAATTTTTTGATTTGAAAATCTGGGATCCCTGATAAACCTATCATTTTGTCTGTCATAAATATCCACACCATTTGCAGTGCCTATCCAAAAGACACCCCTGCTATCCTCGTAAATCTTCGATACCGTGCCGCTTCTTATCGAATTTATATTTCGCCTGTCATTTTTATAAATCTGGAAGCTGTTGCCATCATATCTATTCAAACCGTCATCTGTACCGATCCAGATAAACCCGTATTTATCCTGCGTAATAGTAATCACCCCGCCGTATGAAAGTCCATCATTGACGGTCAAATGTTTGAACCGTATATCTTTAGGTTGTGCTAAAACGTAATTCGTCTGAAGTGTAATAAAGTGGATGTTAAGTACGACCAAAAAGATTACTTTTTTCATAGAAAGTCAATTTGTATTAAAGTCAGATGTTGGATTGATGTTTTCTGTATCATGTTTACTTGTAATACTCCTCCATATGATTATCCAGAGATTGCACATCCTATCGACAAGGAATGATCTGATATAATTATGACTGATATTATTGGTATTCTTTGGATCGCTCTGATAGACATTGAAATTATTTCAGTATTATCTGACCATCTCATTGCTTAATTTTGTGTCTAAAATCTAATAAATTACAGTTTTAGTTCATAACTATATCTAGTCAGCGTTTTCATTTAATTTATGTTGTATACATATTATTCATTGTTTCTTTATGTTATAATTAGGATAAAGTTTTTTAGCACATTCCGGACAAATACTATGACTGAACTTCGCATTTGACCTGTCCTGTATATACGATTCAATTTGAGTCCAGTATCCCTGGTCATCCCGGATTTTTTTACAACTGGCGCATATAGGCACCAATCCGCTCAGTAATTTTACATCGGCAAGTGCATCCTGTAACTCTAATATTAATTTTTCTCGCTCTTCCTCAGCGTGCTTACGTTTGGTAATATCGCGGAACGACCAGATTCTTCCATAGTATTGTCCGTCACTTCCTAGAACTGGAGCCGAATATCGGTCAAGAATGGTTCCATCCTTAAGTTCGATTTCGTCACTGCTTGTTTCATCCGGATGGCTGTAAAGGTATTTTACTTGGATAACAAACTGTTCAGGATTCTTTGTTAGATTCATCACATGATCTACCTGTTGTCGATCGTCGGGATTATCCGCAATCTCTTGCGGTATCTTCCAAAGTTCCGCCGTCCGCTGATTTTGGAGAATCTTCTTTCCCTCTCTGTCAACCACTAAAACTCCATCAATGGATGAGTTAAGCTGCGCTTCCAGAAGCGCTGTTTTTTGTCTCAATGCCTCTTCTGCAATTTTGCGCTCTGTGATGTCGCGACTAATGCCGACCAATCCAATAATCTGTTCGTTATCTTTTAAAGGTATCTTAGTTGTACTAAGCCATCGTTTTTGATTGTTCTCGTCAAAGACAAACTCTTCTCTATTTATAACGGGATTGCCGCTTTGAATAACGGCCTGATCATCTTTTAAAAAACCTTCTGCCAGTTCTCGCGTGAATAATTCAAAATCATCTTTTCCAATAACATCAGCTTCTGATTGAAGACGCATGTTTTTTATGTCGGCTAAGTTGCTGATGAGTTTGCGGCTTTTAGTATCTTTTACATAAACCATATCCGGCAAGTTGTCTATTAATGTCCTCAATAAATTTCTCTCCTTTGCCAGAACGGCATCTATCCGTTTTTGTGTTGCCAGTTCTCTTAATTGACTTCGCCATTTAATTATCCAAATAATCAAGCCTAAGAAAATAATTGCTAATAAAATTATAAACCAAAACGTTTGCCAAAATGGCGGTGTAATAAATATGGGAAGAGAAACACCTGTTTCATTCCATACTCCATCATTATTCGATCCCTTGACCTTGAAAATATATTTACCGGGATTTAAATTTGTGTAAGTTACTTCATTTCTATTACCTTGATAATTCCAATCTTTATCAAAACCCTCCATCATATATGCGTAACTATTATTCTTTGGTGAATTATACTGTAAAGCTGCAAAACTAAACGATAAAACATTTTCTTTATAAGAGAGTACTATTTCTTTTGTTGTAATGATAGAACTGCTGAGAATTACCTTACCATCGATCTCTTTATTAACCGGTATGCTCTTATTAAATATTTTCAAATCAACAATAACAACCGGCGGAGCAAATATGCTCTCTTTTATGCTGTCTGGATGAAAGTAGTTATATCCATTAGTTCCTCCAAAATACATGATGCCTGTCTTTTTGTTCATCGACGCACAACCCTGAGCAAATTCATTTCCCAGTAATCCATTGCTTTCATTGTAGTTATTAATTTTCAAGGTATTTTTATTGAATTTTGAAATCCCGGCTATACTGCTTATCCATAAATTGTATTTATCATCTTCCAGAATTGCCGAAATTGAATTTGAAGACAATCCGTTCTCTGTTGTGTATGCAATAAATGAGTATTGCGAAGATCCATCATCATTTTCAGCTATTTTATTAATCCCTTTGCCTGTCCCCACCCATAGTATTCCTTCACTGTCTTCAAATATTGTCTCAACAAAATTTGAACTTATAGATGTACTGTCGTTGGGATTATGCATATATCTATGGAAATTATCATTCTGTCTGTCATATTTATTAAGCCCTCCATTATCAGTTCCTATCCAAAGATCACCTTTTCGATCTTCATAAATTGCCCATAAAATATTATCGCTGATACTCATTGTATCATTGGGATTATTCCGATAGTATTTGAATTCTTTTTTCTTGCGGTCATATCTAACGAGCCCATTGCCATAACTTCCAAGCCATAAATATCCGTGCCTATCTTCACAGATAGCATTTATATGAGTATCACTTGGATTCGGAAAGCTAAAATAGTATCTAATAAATCGTTTATTTACCTGATCGTATTTATTAAAACCACTTGAAGTCCCCATCCACATTGTTCCAAGTTTGTCCTGGTATATCGCTCTTACATAATTACCGCTGATACTAAAAGGATCCTTAGCGTTATGTAAATAATTTATTGTGGTCTTCTTTTTCGGATCAAATATATTTATTCCGTTTGTACTTGTGCCAATCCATATCAAACCGGATCGATCCACACAAATTGAGATAACTCTTTCTTCAATTAAACTTCTCGGGTTTAAAGGATCGCTTTTTGCATAAGTAAACTGCATCCGTCTTTTATCAATTTTATTCAGACCGTTGTTATTTGTTCCAATCCATAGAACATTCGTTTTATCTTCAAATATCGAATAAATAGACATCCCGCTTATACTGTACGGATCATACGAATCACTTCTGAAGGTTATAAATTCATCATTTTTTTTCTTCCCAGCTGTTTTATTCGATTTATTCACAGGAGAAATAACAAGCTTCATCAGTCCTCCGCCCCATGTACCTATCCAAAGATTATCAGAACGATCCTTATATAATTTCATAACTTTATCACTGCTAATTCCTGAATCTTTCGTTTTATTAGATCTGTATCTGAATATTTTACCACTTATTTGATCAAGTTTATTAAGTCCCTCATCCCATGTTCCTAACCATATAATTCCGTCTTTATCCTCACATATTGATGTCACATTATTACTACTTAAGCTGTAAAAATCATTCGAAGAATGCCTAAAATTAACAAATTCATTTTTACGCGTGTCATACTTACTGGCACCGAACTTTGTAGCAATCCATAGCTTACCATTTTTGTCTTCATAAATTGAATTAACTTTATCACCGGGCAGGCTGTTTTGATTTGTCGAATCATTCTGGAAATGTATAAACTTAATTTTATTCTTTAAATTATTCCCGTCTGTTTCACCAAGCTTGTCAACCGCCTGATATTCAATTTTATTAAGTCCACCTCCCCAGGTAGCTATCCAAATGTTTCCGTCTTGATCTTGACTGACTGCGTTTATCAAATTGTTGCTTATAGTATTTGGATCTTTAGAATCATGCTGAAAGGATACAAAAGCATCTTTTTTATCGTTATACATATTCAGGCCGCCTCCCCAGGTGCCTGCCCAGAGAGTGCCATTTTTATCTACCAATAAACATCTAACAAAACTATGACTAATACTGTCGGAACTCTTGGGATCACTTTGATAGACTTTAAAATTGTTTCCATCATATCTTACCAGTCCGCTATAAGTACCAAACCACAAAAAACCTGTTGTATCCTGGCATATGCTTGTTATTGCATTCGAAGGTAACCCGTCTTTATCTGTTATATGTTCAAATTTTATCTTTTCCTGTGAATGCATTTCTGCTTTAAAGATTAGAAAAGATAAAATTAGAATATAATAAATAGATTTATTTTTCATTTCGCAGACCTAACTTATCAATTAGTATTATTCTTCGTATATCTGCCAAGGCACAAATAATATATTTTCAATACTTCATATATATTTTTGTATAAACAATTTTCTCTGAGAAAATGATTCTTTATTCGGAGCAACAAATCTTTATTCCTTTTTTGAAATATTATCAAGATTATATTGTGGATATATTTTTTTTGCGCAATCCGGACAAATACTATGGCTGAACTTCGCATTTGATCTGTCCTGTATATACGATTCAATTTGAGTCCAGTATCCCTGGTCATCCCGGATTTTTTTGCAATTTGCACATATCGGCACCAATCCGCTCAACATTTTTATATCCGCCAGTGCTTCCTGAAGTTCAGATATCAGACGTTCACGCTCCTCTTCTGCACGTTTGCGCTCTGTTATAAGACGGCTGATACCAACTATGCCTAATAATTCTTTTCGGTCGTTTTTAAACTGTACCTTCGATGTCAACACCCAGCTTTCCATTCCCGACAACGGATCAGCACCCTTCTCTTCTTTATTGATTACAGGCGTTCCCGTCTCCATAATCGTACGCTCATCCTCGCGTGCTTCATTCACCTGGTCAGGTTTAAAAAAGTCCGCATCCGATTTCCCTATCAGGTCTTCCTGTGTTTTTAAACCTAATGATTCTATATGCACACGGTTATTTAAAATATATTTGTGTTCCTTGTCTTTCACATATATCGGATCCGGCACCATATCTATTACTGTCTGCAGCAGATTTTTCTTGTCAGCCAATTCCCGCGTACGTTCTTCAATATTCTTTTCCAGTTCCTTATTACGCTTTCTTATTGCATATGTGCGGTATTTATAGAACATTACAATGGAAATAATGCCTATCGCTATAACCAATATCCGGAATAACCATGTCTTCCAGAATGGAGGAGTGATTACAATAGGTACCGATATACCTTTTTCATTCCACACACCGTCGTTATTTGATCCCTTTACTCGAAAAACATATTCACCAGGATCTAGATTTGTGTATGTTGCTGAATGTTTAGTCCCGACATAATTCCACTCTTTATCGAATCCTTCCATCTTGTATGCATACTGATTCCTCAAAGGTGATATATAATTCAGTGCGGCGAAATCAAACGAAATAACAGATTGTCTGTAGGACAATACCAGATTTTCGCTGCTTCCCGACTCCATGTTAAATCCCAGGTCTCCGATACTTTCCGGCTGGTTGAATATATAAAATCCTGTTATTACAACAGGCGGGATAAATGTGTTATCCGATAAACGATCCGGATTAAAAACATTATATCCGTTCGCGCCTCCAAAATAAAGCATTCCATCCGATCCATTTAAGCATGACCTTGGTCCGAACTGATTGCCCTGCATACCGTCTGCGTCTACATAATTCGTGAATTCAGGTTTATCAGGCAGATTTACAGCATTAATAAATTTTGACAGGCCTTTATTTGTAGCCAACCAGAGATTTCCATTGTTATCTTCAAGTATACTATTAATAGAGTTATCAGGCAATCCGTCTTCTATTTGATAACACTTAAATTTTTTAGTCGATTTATTAAACAGGTTAAGTCCGGCATCTGTACCCATCCAGATGTTCTCTTTACTGTCCTCATAAATTGCTATCGCTTTATTGCTGCTCAGGCTCGTACTGTCCGTTTCGGAATGTAAATATGTTTTAAATTCTTCCCTGTCAGGACTAAAATATATAAACGATGTTTCATTCGCGAGCCATAAATCCCCGTTTTTTGTTTCAATAATTGAAGGCACATAGTTCGTATTTATCGGCGAATTATTTACGTTATACCTTTTAAATGTTTTATTTCTGCTGATAAATTTATTTAATCCTCCGCCCATAGTACCTATCCAGAGATTTCCTTTACTGTCTTCACATATGGAAAATATATTATTACTGCCGATACTAGTCGTATCTTGGGGATTTTTATAATAACGCTCAAACTTTTCGGTCTTGTAATCATACCTGTTAAGACCGCCTGCCCATGTTCCTACCCATAAATTTCCTCTTTTGTCTTTACAAAGCGCCCATACTGCATTAGAACCTATACTATTTCTATTAAAATTATCATGAACATAATGCTTGAATGTGCCGTTTGTTTTATCGTATCGATTCAATCCGCCTTCCGTGCCTATCCAGATAAATTTATCTTCCTCCAGCATAACATTTACCTGATTATTACTTAATGAATTATCGCTGCCGAGCTCACCCTTAATATGGATAAAATTATCCGAACCAGGATTCAGTATATTAAGGCCTCCGCCGCAGGTTCCGATCCATATAATGCCCTGTCTATCCTGATAAATCGAATAAATCGAGTTATTATTAAGAGCCGTTTTACGCTTTAGATCGCTTTCATAATGGACAAATTCAGAATTATTATTTGTATAGGTATTAAGATTAAGCACGTTAACACCTCCGTTCTCAACACCTATCCATAAATTGTTTTTATCATCTTCTAAAAGAGAAAGAACCGTGCCTTTCGATATACTTCGAGTATCGTTTATATCATTTTTATGATGAATAAATTTCCCATCAAGCGGGTGTTCATGCGCATTTTCAAATAAATCCAGGCCGTCTGACGTCGCTACCCATATTCTTCCCGCTTTATCCTCCAGTATTGTCCGTACATCATTGCTTGCAATACTTTTAGAAATATTTTCATCATGGTAATAATTGATAAAGGAGTTATTGTCGCTATCATATAAATGAAGGCCATCCGTTGAACATATCCACAAATAGTTCCTGCTGTCGACAAATACTTCATTCAATGGTCCGTTGATCATTCGGCTTACAATATTTCTGGATGTATTATCGGGACTAAATACAGTAACACTGTCACTTATCAAATCGTATTTATATAGTCCGACATTAGTACCAATCCATATATTATTTTTTTTATCTTCTGCAATAGAGACTACTATAAAATCCGACCATTTGGGCAGCCTTGTGAATTTATTGCTTTTCCTATCGAACAGATTCATACCTCTCCTGGTGCCAATCCACATTTTTCCCCTGCTGTCCTCAAATATCGCCCTGATGCTTCCGTTGCTTATTGATTCGCTGTTTCGCGGAACATTTTTAAATATCTGGAAAGAATATCCGTTATAACGGTTCAAACCATCATCAGTTCCTATCCATATCATTCCGTATTTATCCTGCATTATACAATAAACCACGTTTTGCGACAAGCCGTCGTTGATACTTAAATGCTTGAACTTTACATTCTTTTCCTGCGGATAGACAGGATTGATCAATACACATATCAGTATTCCTATCGGCAATAAACATTTAAAGATATTTGAAATATATTTTTGTATAAGTATTTTTTTCATTATCAATTTATACCTTTATTAAAATCCTATATGCCTTATATTGATTTTGTCAATATTAATCGCTTTCCTCGGGCATAATATTCGGATATAATTTTTTCATACAATCAGGGCAAATTCCATGGCTGAACTGTGCTTGCGAGTGCTCCTGTATATAAGATTCTACCTGCATCCAGAATCCTTTATCATTGCGTATCTTTTTGCAATTTGAACAGATAGGAACAAGGCCGCTTAGCGTTTTAACATCCGCAAGAGCTCCCTGCAGATCTTTAATAAGCCGTTCCCGCTCTTCTTCTATCCGTTTACGTTCGGTAATATCGCGGTCGATCCCTATTGTTATTGTCTTTCCTTTTACCTTTATAGGCACGGCAGTGTATTCAATGACATTTTCCTTTTTATCCGGCCTTATCCAGCTGAACGATCCTCTAAAAACAACATTATCACTGTCTGAACCACTATTATTTTCTGTGAGTGCTTTCGCTATATTGATTGTATTGCCGATTTCCAGCAATTCCTCCCGGGTTCTTCCCGACATTTCAGCATAACTCTTATTGCAATTAACAAGCCGCCTCGTTTTTGGATCATACGTTTCTTCAAATATACTTATTCCGTCGTAAGCGTTTTCGAAAATGAACCTGAACTTGTCTGCATTTTCACGCAATTCTTCTTCCATACGCTTGCGCTCTGTTAGATCGCGGCCAATCCCAACGGTTCCTATCACTCTCCCATGTGTATCCCATATAGGCACTTTAGTTGTAGATATCCAGCGCTCCTTTTCTTTTTTACTGATATCAATGGTCGTTCCTTCATGATCGAATATTCCTTTTCCAGTTACAATTATGCTTTGCTCATGTTCCCTGAATTTCTTTGCTATATCTTCGGGGAATAAATCAAAATCCGTTTTTCCTATAAGACTCTTTTCAGATGAAAATCCGAAGCTGTTTACGACTGCTTTATTGCCTATTACAAACCTGCCTTCCGTATCTTTTATATATATATAATCAGGAAGGTTGTCTATTAACGTACGGAGAAGAGTACGTTCATGCTTAAGTTCTTCCTGTGCCTTCATTATTTCATTGATTTCACGCGTAATCCCGACCAATCCTACTATATCGTTATTACTATTGCGCAACGGTACTTTAGTAGTTGATGTCCAGTTTAATTGTTCATTCTTCATTTTTCTAATTTCAACCAGACCAATAACCGGCTCTCCTGATTCCATAAGATGCTGTTCGCTCAATGTTGTCTCTTTCCCGAATTCTTCGCCAAAAAGTTCTTCATCTGTTTTTCCTACGATCAGGTTCATATCGCTGATATTAAGATCTCTCATTTCTTTCCGATTAACACGCATAATCCGGCAATGCCGATCTTTAAAATAGATACTGTCGGGAATATTATCCATCAAAGCATCTAAAAAAGCTTTTTCGTTTATCAAATCTTCCTCGGCCTTTTTCCGCTCTGTTATATCACGAACCGTAAATATCTGCAGTTCTTTGTCGTTTATTATATTTGATCTGGTGCGAATTTCCGCAGAGAATATAGTACTATCCCTGCGCATCCCCTGAATTTCAATAATATCTTTTTTTTCTATTTTTATTGCCTGTTTAATTTTATTCTGCAATTCTGGAGCCACAATATTAATGAAAGGTTTCCCGATGAGCTCATTCCTGTTATACCCGCACATTTTTGCAAGTTGATCATTCAAATCTATAATAACATCGTTTTCTGTTACAGCGATCCCTTCAAATGATGCTTCAGCCAGAGTTCTGAATCTGGATTCACTGCTCCTCATTGCTTCTTCCGCTTTTCTATGCTCCTCTTCAGCTCTTTTTCGTAATGTTATATCTTTCACTGCCAGCAATACGGCTTGTTTTCCGCTTGATTTGAAAATGTGGCTGTTTACTTCAACCGGAATTCTGCGCCCGTTTTTTGCTTGATGAATTCCTTCCCATACACAATGCTTTTGCAGCATAAGCATATGCAGCATCTTTTCGACATGAAGGATAGTCTCAGGGGCAAATATTTCAAATATATTTTTATCGAACAATTCTTCTTTTGAATAACCCAGCAGTTTGCAAACAACTGCATTCGCTTCATAAAATCTGAATGCTGCTCCTTCTTTTGCCGGACATTCAAAAATAAATATCCCGTCGTTTAAACTGTTCAGGAAAATGTGCTGTAATTCCGAAAAAGACGGCATAATTACTTTTTTGTTTTTTGCTGCCGTAGACTTCTTTTCTTTAATGCTTTTACGCAATCGAGATATCTCTTTTAGAAGGTCGGCTGATGTTCTGGCTTTACGCTTCATTTTTTTCACAATTCTGTCACTATCCTTTTAAACAACAAGTTTATTCAACCGCATATTATCGCATTTCGCTTAATAAAATAAGAAAATAACAAAGTGAAGATATAAGCTTTTTCTGTATATTGGGTAAGAATATATGAATTGACATATAGGACAATGTCTGATCGGCTGCAAATGTGCGGTTTTAGCAATACTTACCGGCATTTTAATCATTCGCACTGTTTGATTATTGTCCATTTTTCATCAAATAATGTGTAAATACATTAAAACCATCAAAAATATCGCTGTTTAGTGAGCTTTATTTATGGGTATTTAGTATAAAGCCAGTGCTTACACATATTAATATGCTAAATTGAATTAAAAGGCGGGATAATTATGATTTTTTCTGCCAATACTGCATACTTAGATTCATTTGCGTTTGAGCCTATAAATTCGGGCATTCAGGTTTTACGCAAATTTATTTGATGTGCAGAAATCAACTGTCAAATATCTACAATACGGCTTTAAACTCTATCGCGAATTTAAGCAGGGAATGACTGCCATGAATTTCAAGTTTATTGCAGATATTAGCTCTATGATTTTCAACTGTTCTGTGGCTGATATGTAATTCGTCGCCTATTTCTTTACTCGTCCTATTTCCAGCTATTAACCTTAACACCTTTCTTTCCATCTGCGTAAGATTCTCCAATTGCGGCTTTTTCTTTAATAGTGAGATCGCATAATCGTTTCTTTTCGCAAGATATTCAGAAATGGACGGGCTGATATAATTCTGACCTGAGGCAACTGTTTTGATGGCATCCGTAATATCACTGACTGCACTTTCCTTTAATACATACCCTCTGACACCCATATTCATAGCCTCATTAAACATATCCTCTTCTTTGTACATAGTTAAAAATATAATACCGGATGGAAGCTGTCTTCTTAATATTTCTCCGGCGACCTGCAGTCCATTCAATCCCGGCATTTCAATATCAAGGACTATTACGTCCGGTTTTTGCTTTTCGGCAAGATACAGCGCCTGCAATCCGTCTGCAGCTTCGCCAACAACTTCTATTGAATACTCAGATCCAAAGGCCAGCATTAATCCTTTTCGAAATATCGGATGATCATCCGCAATAACAACTTTTATTTTTGGTTTAGTCATCTATCCTGTCGTATGTTTTAATTGTTATTAGTACTCTTGTTCCCCTGCCGGGATTTGATTCAATCCTGATCGTTCCGCCTAAAAAATTAATGCGTTCCATTATACCCTGTATGCCAATCCCCCGGTCGTTTTTTGTTTTTTGAGATAGAACATCAAACCCTGTGCCGTCATCTTCAATATCTATATTTAAACGGTTAAACCATCGTTTCACTGTTACTTTTCCGGCGTTTGCATCTGCATGCTTAATGATATTATTAACACATTCCTGAATTATCCTGTAAACATGAATCTCCATTTCTTTGGGAATAAGATTATCAATAGGATCAATATCGGATGTGAAAGAAATGGTTGTCGTCCTGGCAGCTCTTTCAATAATTGATTCAATTGATTTTTTTAATCCAAGCCTGTCAATCTGATACGGGCGAAGATTATTTGTGATTTCTCTTGCCTCTCTGATGGCCTGTGATGCCGTGATAGAAATCTCATTCAGCTGTTCTTTCACTACCTTTTTGTCTTTCAGGCCGTTTAATGCCAGCAGCGCCCTGTTTTTTATAATGAGTAAATCCTGGCCTATACTGTCATGCAATTCTGCGGCGATCCGTTTCCTTTCCGCTTCCATGGAGTCGATTAACTGGCGCGTGAATAGATTTCTTTCTTTTAACGATCTATTGTACCGTCTCCTTCTGTAAAACAGAATTATGATTATAACCACAGCCAGAACAGTTATAATTATTTTGAATACTACAGTGCCAATAAAAGACGCCTGATTTACTAATAATAGCGATGACATAAATTAGCTTTGATAAAATAGTTACCGCCTGATAATTACCATACACATTTTGATTAATTTACTTTTCATGTTACTGGAATAATACGGCAGTATCAAGCAGGCAGCCGTTGAATTAAATCGCTTGATAAACTTTAATCCGTCTTCTCATCCAGAATTTGCCTGATCACTTTTATTACTTTTTGGGGATCGTAGGGCTTTAAAAGAAAATGCTGTATTCCTGCATCCAGGAATTCCGTTTTCATATCCGGATCGAGATAACCTGTTGCAAGCACCATGCGTTCATTCGGCTTGATTTTTTTTATTCTCTGGCATACTTCCAGTCCGGTTATAGTAGGCAGCCCAAGATCCGTCAATACAAGAGATATATCATTCTTATTCTCCTGATATACTTTCAACGCTTCCAGGCCGTCATTTGCAGTCAAAATGTTATATCCTTTTTCAAACAGCATCATTTGAAGAGACATCATCAGCATCTCTTCGTCCTCTACCAGCAGGATGGTTTCTGTTCCACCCGGTATATCCTCCAGATTTTCCACTTCCTTGATAACTGCAGATACCTGTGCATGCACTGCCGGCAGGTAGATCCTGAATGTAGTGCCTTTTCCTTTCTGGCTTTCTACATCGATAAAACCTTTATGAGTCTGAACCACTCCGAATACAACTGCCAGTCCCAGTCCGCTTCCCTTGCTTATGCTTTTTGTCGTAAAGAATGGTTCAAAAATCCTGTTTCTTATTTCTTCATCCATTCCTTCACCGGTATCGCTGACTTCAATGCATACATAGTCACTATTGACGACATCAGGATGTTTTGTGCACAGACTAACACCGGTCACTATGCAGGTATTAATTGTTAATAAACCGCCGTCCGGCATTGCATCCCGCGCGTTTACGCACAAATTCAGGATCGCCTGATATAATTGTGTATGATCTGCATTTATAAACGGCATTCCTTTTTCATAATTCTGAGCATAAGTCAGGGTTTTCGGAAATGTTTCGAAAACCATTGTCATTACTTCCATCACAATCTCGTTAACATTTACCGCACCAAATGTCGTCTCTGATTTTCTGGCAAATGTCAATATTTGCTGAACTATTGTCTTGCCTCTGTCCACTGCTTTCGCTATAGTCTCGGCGGCAAACTCAAGCTTCTTCGTATCATCTTTGAATCTTTTAATACTCGAATTGTATGCAAGAATGATTCCAAGAATATTATTGAAATCATGCGCGATGCCTCCGGCCAATGTCCCAAGTCCCTCCAGTTTCTGCATCTGCCTGAGGTGCTCTTCGTAATATTTTCGTTCTGTAATATCTCTTGTGATCGTGAGTAAATGCTGAACTCCATTCAATTCTATTGAAGTAGCAGACATCAGACCTGTTTTTATTTCGTCTTTCTTAGTACGAAACTTCGCTTCATAATTTTCGACCATTCCTTCCTTTTTTAATTTACTGACGACATTTTTTCTGTCTTCCGGATCAACCCATATATTTAATTCCAGAGAAGTTTTGCCGATTAGTTCTTCTTCGCTGTAGCCGATTATTTTGGTGAAACCCTTATTCACCGAAACATACATTCCATCCTGCATGCGATTAATGTTTATTGCGTCAGGCGTGGTCATGAAAGCTTTCCTGAACTTTTCCTCACTCTCTCGCAACGCTTTCTCGCTCTTCAGTTTATCTGTCATATCCTGAGCTATACCGATTAAGCCAACTATGTTGTTTTTTTTATCGAGGATCGGAATTTTATCGGTTTGGACCCATTTTAGGCCATCGGCAGATTCATATTTTTCAAGAATGCCGAGTTTCGGCTGCTTTGTCTCTATTACCTCTTTATCGTCTTTTGTCATCGCTTGAGCAATTTCATCTGAATATAAATCGAAGACTGTTCTTCCAATAAATTCCTCTTCTTTGATTTTTAGGGATTCTGCAAATGCTTTTTTAACACGGATAAACCTGCCGTCCCTGTCTTTGTAAAATATAATCAGCGGGACGGTATCGATAAGGAGTTTTAATTCTTCCCGCTCTTTTTCAATCAATTGCTCGGCAATTTTATGAGCTGTTATGTCGGTTACTGAACCTTCAAATTCAATGCTCCCGCCAGCGGTTTTTTTTGTACGTGCATTTACAGAAGTCCATATTGCTTCACCGTCTTTCCTGCGCATCTGGATTTCATAATCTTTAATGAATCCGTCTTCTTTAAGAATAGCAAGCGCCTTTTTTCTTTCATCCGGATTCACATACAGCTGTTTGGTAATATCGGTAATGCTTTTTATTACTTCTTCCGGAGATTCAAATCCAAGCATTTTGGCAAACGCCCTGTTCACGTTTGTAAATCTTCCTTCTGGAGTTGTATAATAAATACCCTCGACTGCATTATCGAACAGGCTGTGATATTTTTTTTCACTTTCCCATAATGCATCCTCGGCATACTTGCCTGCCAATTCCGCCAGTCTCTGTTCGGTTATATCCTCCACTGTTCCATCGTAATACATCGTCCTGCCCTGAGCATCACGGATTGCACGGGCGTTTTCCTTTACAATAATAAGAGATCCATCCTGCCGTGTCCAAGTCGATTCATAATCATTTATCTCATCCTCTGTTTCAATCTTCTTCAGGAATTCCTTGCGTAATGTTGTTCTACCAAAACCGGCTTTCGTTAAATTTCTTTCGGAAAGCTGTTCGAAATTTTCATACCCGAGCATTTGTACCAATGACCTGTTGGCCATCAATATTTTTCCCGAAGGAGTAGTCCTGTACAGTCCAACCGATACATTTTCGTATAATGATCTGTACCTAAGCTCGCTCTCGCGCAACTCTTCTTCAGCCTGTTTGTGCTCCTTTATAAGTCTCCATTCATTTAACGCCCTTTCTATTGTGTGGGGCATTGACTTAAAAGCATCGGTAGATTTTACGATATAATCGAGTGCCCCCGCTTTCATCGCTTTTACAGCAGTCTTTTCATCTCCGGAACTTGTCATAACAATAACGGGAAATAATCCATCTTCCAAAGGAGATTTCAGTGTGTCAAGCGCTTTTCCATCGGGCAGGTACATATCCATTAAAACCAGATCAGGAGTGGAATTATCGATCGCTTTGCGATATTCTTTCAATGAAGCAGCAACTTTGAGAGTGATATTGGGATTAGCAGACCTGATTGTATGGCGCATAACAACAGCATGCGTTGGTTCGTCTTCAACCAGAATGATTTGCAGTGACTGCAATTTTTCAAATATAATGTTTTTCGACTTTCCTAAAGCTTCTTTTTGTTGTGCCATATCTTTATACCTCCGCTATAGCTTTAATCCTGAAGTCGATTCCTGCAAAGATACGCTGCTGTTCCTATGTTATGAGTAACTGAATATTTTTAATGATTCAATTACACAAATATATTTATAAACCATTCTTCGTTGTTGTTTATTTAACAATCCAGGTACAAGAGTAGCAAGTCTTTAAACGAAAATCAAGATTCCAGGCCGATCGAACCTTTTCTAAGCGAAAAATCCTTCAAAATCTTCTTGTTTCTCGCGGCAACACTGATATTGCGGCAATTATAGTGACAATTATCACTTTTTCTTATAATGAATAACCGGCAGTTTTTTTAAAACATCAGCACTGTATTCGGGTGTGATGTCTCTTTGGGGTTCGGCAAGCATTTCGTATCCGACCATAAATTTCTTTATAGACGCGGATCGTAAAAGCGGCGGATAGAAATGCATATGAAAATGCCACTCGGGATGATTTTTGCCGTCTGTTGGCGCCTGGTGCAGTCCGGCTGAGTATGGAAATGATGTTCTGAACAAGTTGTCATATTTCTTTGTTATTATGCTTATCGCATCGGCATAATCTTTTTTCTCCTTCTCTTTCAAATCCAGGATAGTCTGAATTCGCCTTTTCGAAATTATGATTGTTTCAAAAGGCCATACCGCCCAAAAAGGGACTATTACCGAGAATGTGCTGTTTTCATAGACAATTCTTGTTTTTAAACGTTTTTCCAGTTTGAGATACTCTGCAAGAAGACTTTTCCCGGTTTTATTATAATAAAATTTAAACTGCCTCTGTTCTTTAGAAGGTTCATTAGGAATACTTCCCTGTGCCCAGATCTGGCAATGCGGATGTGGATTGCTATTTCCCATCATTGCCCCTTTATTCTCAAAGATCTGAATATAATTAATTCCCCGATTGCCGCTTAATACACGGAACTCATCCTGCCATGTATCTATGACTCTTTCAATATCATCCGCTGTCATTTCAGCCAAGGTTAAATCATGCCTCGGAGAATAATTAATAACCCTGCAGATACCTTTTTCTGCCTTCAACATGATTATGCCGCCTTTATTTACCTCTGCAGGAAAAGTATTTTCAAACAATGCAGAATAATCATTTGTAAAAGCGAAGGTGTTTTTATAGTCGGGATTTACATCGCCGTTCGCCCTTTTGTTGCCAGGACACAAGTAACAGTCCGGTTCATACCGTCGTCTTTCTTCTTCCATCGGCTTGGATATCTCTCCCTGCCAGGGACGATTCGTTCTCTGGGGAGAGACCAGCACCCATTCGCCGGTTAATATATTTTTGCGGCGATGGGGAACCCGTGTTATATCAATTGCTTCCATCTTGCTGAATTGTAATTAATCCTGTTCCAGTGCTTATCCGCGTGATATATGTCTTTAGATCGATTTTAAATTTTTGTCTGTATTTTTCAGTTAATTCCTGCCTGACCTCTTCTGTATATTCCCCGTCGATAAGATTAATTGTGCAACCGCCGAATCCGCCGCCCATCATTCGCGAACCGTAGACATGTGAATTATTTCTGACCGATTCCGCCAAAAAATCAAGTTCTGCACAGCTCACTTCATAATCCTTGCTCAATCCTTCATGAGTGCTATTCATATAGACTCCAAAAGATTTGAGATCCCCTTTTTCCAATTCAACACAAGCTTTCAGCAGACGGTTATTTTCCTCTATCACATATTTGCATCTTTTATAAATAATCGGATCCAAACTATTTCTAAATTCATCGAGAATTTCGACGGATACATCGCGTAAATAATGGCACTCGGGATATTTATTTTTTATAATTTTTATTCCCTCGCCGCATTCCTCTCTCCTTTTATTGTACTCGGATGAAGCCAGGGAATGCGACACGCAAGTGTCAAAAAGAACAATTGATATATTATCGAAAGCAAACGGGTAATATTTATATTCCAATGACCTGCAATCGATTCGAAGAACATTGTCCCGATTACCGAAAATATTTATAAACTGATCCATAATTCCGCATTTAACGCCTACAAAAGTATTTTCAGCTCTTTGTGCAAGCTTTACCAGTTCCAGCTTTTCAATATTTAGTCCGAACATATTGTTCAATGCAAAAGCAAGTCCTGCTTCAATGGCGGCGGAAGACGACATTCCGGCTCCGATGGGAATATCTCCTCCAAAAACGCAATTAAATCCATTAATGCGATAGTTTAATTTATTCAGCTGATCTACTACTCCCATCAGATAATTAGGCCATCCTTTTTCGGAAGGAACCGGATTATTTACAGAGCAAACATGCATGTCATTCATATCCAGCGAATGCAGCCGGCATTCCTGGTCATTTCTGGGAGTTACAGCAAAATAAATTGCTTTATCGATAGCAGCCGGAAGGACATAACCCATATTATAATCCGTATGCTCGCCGATCAAATTTACACGTCCCGGCGACCGGAACAGCAACGGTTCCTCATGAAATGTTTCACGAAAAAGTTTTTCAATGGAATTTACTATATTCATGTTATTTCCGACTGTGTTTTTCCCGCGTTTTTAAAAACATGCCTCCACCGAAAGCGATCATCAATCCGCCCCACCAAATATTTGGATGTGTATCTGCGAGGACAGTTTTAATATCAGGCGGATTAAAATACAGGTATATTCCGCTTGACAGAATCAGTCCACCTGTCACAATTAATATCAATCCGACAAAATACCATATCGGTTTCATGTTTTTATCAGGCATTTTTTTCTCCTTAATTACCAAAACCAGATATTAAGCGCTATAAATATTATTAAAGAAATGACTGCGTAGAATTCCGGTTTTTTTATAAACGGAATATCTTTATCGTGTTTTTCATCTGTTAATCCCTTTACCAGGCCTACGAGTTCTTCTTTCGGTTTCTTTCTAGTAAACAGGCTTACCGCCACAGTCACTACGGCACAAATCAGCCATGCCCACCATGCTCTCCAGAAATTCGCAGCCATATCGCTTTGTACTCCGGACAGTGTAATCATGCTTTCAGCAAACCAGTGAAACTTAACAGCCAGGTACATAAAAAACGACGAAAGCATACCGACAATAAGTCCCCAAAAAGCTCCGTTAGGTGTGATCCACCAGATGAACATGCCGAGCAGCATTGTAGCAAAAAGCGGAGCGTTCACCCATGAAAAAATTGCCTGCATATAATCCATAATACTGGGGAATTCTTTCGCCCAATATGCAGTTACCAGTGATATAACAACACCTACGATTGTCGAAGTTCGTCCCATCCAAAGAAGATTTGCATCTGAAGCTTTTTTATTTAAGACCGATTTATAAATATCATATGTCCATACGGTATTAAACGCGCTGATATTCCCGGCCTGTCCGGCCATAAATCCGGCAAGCAGTGCCGTTACGCCCAGGCCTGCAAGACCGGGCGGATAGTACCGTGCGATCAGCATCGGCAATGCAGAATCATAATTCACTCTCGTTCCATCCTGCAATAATTTAAATCCGCTCTTCGGATCAATTGACAGTGCGATAGCAATCAATCCTGCAAGAATAACAATAAACGGTAAAGCCATCTTGAAGAAGGATGCAAGAATCGGCGTCATACGAGCTGCACGTAAATCTCTTGCAGAAAATGCACGCTGCACTACAAGAAAATCTGTTGTCCAATAGCCAAAAGATAGAACGAAACCGAGTCCCAGCACTATACCGGCCCAGTGCACCAGCATGCCGTTTTGGTTTGGATCTGTGGAAGACGACCAGAGAGTTGTAAACGATACTTGTGAGCTGTACGTATTGATTCGTGCCAATATCTCTTCGATGCTTCCGATTTCAAAAATTCCCAGAATTGAAACAAGAAACAATCCAAACCATATCAGGAAAAACTGAACAATTTCTGTAAAGATTGCAGACATTAATCCGCTTAATGTTACATAACCGGCCACAGTTATAGCTGAAGCCCACATACTATAATCCCAGTTCCAGCCAAGGAATGTATGGAGAACAAGCGCCATAGCATAAAGATTAATTCCGGAGACAAGGAGTGTCATTATCGCGAAGGAAATGCCGTTCAGCACTCTTGTTTTCTCGTCAAATCTGAGTTTTAAATAGCCCGGAATAGAATTAATTTTACTGCTGTAGTAGAAAGGCATCATATAAATGCCCAGGAAAAGCATAGCCGGTATTGCGCCAATCCAATAGAAGTGAGCGACATACATCCCGTATTTGAATGTATTTCCCGTCATACCCAGCAATTCAAGCGCTCCAAGGTTGGCTGAGAGGAATGCAAGTCCCGCAACCCAGGATGAGTTTCTCCGCCCCGCAAGGAAAAAATCCTCCTGGCTTTTAGTAAATTTGCGGAGATAGAGTCCTATACCTAAAACAAATCCGAAATAGATAAGAATGATCATCCAGTCTATTAAAGAGAGTCCGATGGCTTCCATACTGTATTTCCTTAATAATCGAT
>JAFGLB010000180.1 GCA_016928255.1 Bacteroidota bacterium | reverse complement strand
GTTATATCGTCATAATTGCCGATTGGGACAGCGACAAGATAAAGTACACCCGGCATCAGCGGCTCGTTTTAAAGAAATCTTTCGGCAGCGGGATTTCTCCGCGTCTCCGCTCTTCCCAATCCCTGATAAACAGAATTATCAGCGCCGTTGTCGGTACAGCAATAAGCAAACCGATAAAACCGAGGAAATACATGAAAACAAGAAGAGAAAGAATTATGAGCAGCGGATGCATTCCCACTTTGCTTCCGATAATTTTTGGAGATAAAAAGACAACTTCTGCCATATGAAGGATCGAAATAGATACGACAGCAATTGCCAGCTTTTGCAGGACAGGCGGATCGCTGAAAAGTGCAACTATTGCCGAGAGTCCCATTATCGCTATCAGGCCGAAATAGGGAACAAGATCAAATACACAGGCAAGCAACCCGAGAAGAAATGCATATTTAATTCCGAAGATTGAAAACACAATTGAAATAATAATTCCCTCCAGAAATGCTACCAATAAGACTCCCCTTAAATAGTGGCCGATTAGATCGTCAGCCCTGGTCATAAAAACTGCTATACGGTCCCGATTTCTGCGCGGAATAAGCTTCAGGAAACGTTGATTGATCTTGGGAAAATCAGTCAGGAAGTAAAAAGTCAGAAAAGGTATCAGGATAATATAAAAAACCTGTGTAATAAACTCTGTGATACTAATCCTTAACGATCCGAGTGCATTTATCATTGCCTTCAGAATATCTTCAAATCGCGGTGTCAACTGGTTGGCAAATGCATCGTGAAGCTCTTTAACTGAAATGCCGTAACTTTCAAGCACTTTAATCTGGCGGCTGTTCCAGAATTTCGCCTGGAAATCATTTGTTAATTTCGAGAACAAATCTAGCATGCCTTCCAGCTGAGTGAGCGCAATCGGAATAATAAAGAAAAGAACCAGTGTAATGCCGGTAATAAACAGCAGGATTAGGACAAGTGAACTAACCCAGCGCGGAATTTTCCAGCTGTGAAAAAGATCTACAACAGGATTTAAAATATAAGCAAAGAGCAGAGATATGATAAACGGTACAAGAATCATCGTTATTGCATCCAGGAACCATAGCGCAAACAAAATAATCGCCAGCCACATTAGATTTCGGGCGAGCACATAACTGCGCAGAGGGTAAAGAATAAATAAAATCGAACCGAGCACAAGAAACGGAGAAAGAATATCCTGGATGGTATAAATAAGCACCATAAGCAAAAGAACGCCTCCAATTAACAGCACGATCTCGATCCTGCCCAATGATGAGAATACAGAATCCCATCTCAGATCCTTCTGCAGATTTTGCCTTTCAGGTGCAGCCTGTGAAGAATTCTTACGTGCCTTTTGCTTAGCCATATTATGAATCCTTTTTTAATGCGATTCCCGTATGACCGAAACCGCCTCCGCCGCGCCCGGATTCTGCAAGTGATGATGCTTCCTGCCATTGAACACGCTCATATCTCGCAATGATCATCTGGGCAATACGGTCGCCGCGATGGATAACATACTGACTTTTTCCAAAATTCGTAAGTATAATCTTTACCTCTCCCCTGTAATCCGAATCAATCGTTCCCGGAGAATTAAGAATACCGATAGTGTGCTTAATGGCAAGGCCGCTTCTGGGCCGTATTTGAGCTTCATACCCCAGCGGTAATTCTATTATAAATCCTGTAGGTACCAGAACCGTTTCGCCCGGCTGAACTATCATATCTTCTGTCACTGCAGCACAAATATCCATACCTGCAGAACCTTTCGTTGCATACTGCGGCAGCGGTATATCGTTCCGGCCTTGATCAATTCTAAGAATTCGCACCTGCAGCATGTCAGTCATATTTAAATTTTTCCCGATGTTTTAAAACCGAGAAGCTGAAGCAGGGTTATAAGTTCTTTTGGTGCACCATTTCCATGCACAGTATAATTGAAGAATTCTCTTCTGACACGATAACCTGTACGGAGCCCCGAAAAGAATCTGCCCCGTTCTTCCTGCGGGATTGTAAAAATCCGGCGCAAAAGACGGTCATCTTCGTTAACATCATAACACTGTTTTACAATATCCCGAAGGTTATGATGAATCGAACCTTCCGTCTCATTAACCCTGATTTCCCTTTTGACGGGATCCAATAAAGAGATGTCTATCTCCAGGTCTGCAGGCCTGGATAGAAAACGGCAGACGGCTTCATAATTCATTCGAAGCGCATTAAGCTTTCCATCCAGCGAATGTCCTGCAATATGCTGGGTTCCAAGTGTAACCAATTCTAAAAGAGATGCATCAATAGCCGGCTCTTTTTCCCAGACATCCAGGACTGCGGATGAAATGTGCCCCTCTTTCAATACTCTTTTTAATGCTTCTGTTTCTACGACTGCGCCGCGTGAGCTGTTGATCAGTATCGCACCTTTTTTCATTTTGCGAAGCATGTTCTCATCGAAAAAATGATAAGTGGCATCCGGCCCGGAACGCGTCAGTGGGACATGGAGAGTAATTATATCCGTATCCATTAAGTTCTCCAGAGGAAGAAGCGGATAACTGCTTCCCAAGCGCTGGAGCGGCGGGTCATTTAACAGGACTTTCATTCCGAGTGCTTCCAGTTTACGCCATACTTTGCTACCGACGTTTCCTACTCCTATAATCCCTATCGATTTTCCATCCAGAGCGAACCCTTTTTTATCCGCCAATTCCAGCATTACGGCTGTAATATACTCGCTGACAGAATTCGAATTGCTCCCGGCAGCACTGACAAATTTTATACCTTTTTCAGCCAGATATCTTTCATCAACATGATCGGTGCCTATTGTAACCGTTCCAACGAATTTTACACGGCTTCCATCGAGCAGGGACTGATTGACTTTGGTTTCGGACCGAACGATAAGTATGTCCGCATCTTTTACTTTATCGGCAGTAATTTCCGGTGTATCCAGTGCAGTCACTCTGCCAAGGCGTTCGAACGCTTCAACCGCATACGGCGTATGTTTATTAACTACTATATGCAAATCGTCAGCCATAGTCTTCTCCGCATGACCGTCACTTTTCATTTTGCGGTGCCGGCGCTGAAGATAATGCTTTCAATTGTTCTACAGAACGAATTTTCTCTTTAATTGTCGGATCTGACGGATAACTGCTTTCAAGCTTCCGCAGGATATTCAACAGCTTGTCGTATTCCTTAGTCATTTCATAAATATCCAGAAGGGCCCTGTACGGATTGTAATAGGAATTCATGTTTACCTGGCCAGCTGCGATAAGATCAAGGCACGCTGTTTCAACTTCCGTCGTGAACCGTTTTGCGCGATCAGTACGCCCCAGCGATTCATAGAACACAGCCATCTGCCATGCATACTGCCACTCATAAGGAATTTTTTCTGCCGGCATCAGTGCTTCCATCCTGTCCAGCACTTGAATGCTCTTTTGCGGATCCACATTCGCGTAATATGAAGCCAGTCCTCTGAATGCCGCACGGTAATTGGTAATAATCCGCCGCGTGTTTTCATCAAAATGGACATCCGGATTTGCCAGCTCACGGAATTTATATCCACTCTGCGGAGTTTTTGAAAAGTCCGCAGGTTCGTTCATTAAATTGGCTTCGAGCTGAACCGGATCTATCCCGTAATTTATATCTGTTACTTTTATTGGTTCGAGCTTCCAGGATAATCCTTTAAACCACATATAATCGTCCAACCCGATCTTCGCATCGGGAGAACATGTCGCTCCAAAATAGATAGGCCGTTTCCATTCATTGGCTAAAATGATATCGAGCACGGCAATATCCTGCACGCGCAGGGCTTTGGTATTTCCGAATTGTATGGTATGAGGAAGGAAGAATGTTATTTTTTCATTCTTTGCGATTTCCGGGTCGAGTGTGATCCCTCTTTGCTCCTTGTAATACTGTATTGTTGCTTTCGATACGGGAATATCGAAATTTCTCGGTTCCCAAAAAATCGGCTGGATTTTTTCGATAAACGCATCGGGCATATTCATCGGTACCGCTTTTGCTTCTTTATATGCCGGTGTATTTTTCATCTGAAGTATATACCAGGATGTATTTACAAGGCTTAAATTCACAATCCTGACGTCGCGCCTGACGCCTTCAACGTCCTGCATATACCACAGCGGGAATGTGTCGTTATCGCCCTGGGTGAAAAGAATTGCATCCTGTTCACAGGTCTGCAGCATGTTATATGCGAAATCCCAGGGCACCCAGTTTTTTGACCGGTCGTGTTCAGGAAAATTAACATACAGCATTCTTAACGGGATAAAAGTACTAAGAAGCAGTACGCCGAAAACTGCCGCTTTAGCAGACTTTGTAGATATAATTTTTTCCTGCACAAAATCTAGCAATCCTTTTATCCCAATAGCAATCCACAGCGCAAAAACAAAATATGCGCCGCAATAGAAATACTCTCTGTCTCTTGGCTGCGGCTGCTGCTGGTTTTGATAGTATGTAATCAGGTAGCCCATCAAAATAAACGTAAATAGAAAAACCGCCGCCATCTTCCAGTCTTTCCGAAAATGCGTGAACAATCCGAACAGGCCGAGGAAAAACGGGATACCGTATAGCCCCTTCCAGTCGACTCCAGCATCCTGATCAGACGAGATTTTTCCTATAAAATTCCATGCGACGTACCGATGAAACATATGATCCATCTGGTAACGCAGAAAGAAATCAAAATCACTGCTGTATTCTTTATATATTGCGGCTTTTTCAGGTTCAGACGACCATCGTCTCTTGAAGGTCGGAAATTCGCCGTACTGTTCACGGTTTAAATATGTGATAAGTTGTGCAAATGATTTCGGATGGTTTTCATTCATGGGAAGATTTTTATTCGCACGAATGACAATCATTGTGTATGTCGTAAAACCTAATACCGCAATAAGAGACGCGGCCAGGGAGAAAGAGATAAGATTCTGCCGTTTCTTCATCGCATAGTACGCTCCGAAGCCCAACAAAGCCATTGCGCCCAGAAGGACCAGCAGTCCGCCTTCCAGATGATCTCCGGCAACAAGCAGAAGAAGTTTCGGGAAATACCTGATTACACCGGCGAAAAGAACCCCAAAAGCAAGTCCGCCCACAAGGAACGCAAGGTAGATTGAATTTCTTCGAAATACTTTTTTCCAAAAAACGGCTACCACCAATATACTTAAACCCAGTACCGCAAGTAGAAATTTTCCTTCAAAAGAACTTATCATCTCTTGTGTTGGCGGTTGAGTTGAAGTCTCTCTGCTCCAGAGCAGAGCGGCAACCACCGTCACTAATGCAATATTCCCGAGGAAAATATAAGATGACTGTAAAAATTCTTCGTCGTTATTGACATATTTGCGTATAACTACCACAATACCGACAACTATTATTGTCAGCACACTCATAAGATGCAAGCCGGCGGATAGACCGGATATATAGGCAATCAATAAAAGATAACGCTCGCTTCCGGGTTCGTCGGCTTTTTCATTCCATATCAACATCAACCACAGAGTTGACGCATAAAGTAACGTGCTGGCTGCAAAATAATTCGCCTCACCTGCATTAAACCAAAAAGTATCGCTGAATGATAATGTTAGGGCTCCGACAGCTGCAGCCAGGTATGTCCCGAGCGTTTCCAGCCTGCCGTAAGGTTCTTTCCTGAAATGTTCAATTACTTTAATCGCGATAAGGTACAATAACAGAACAGTGAAAACACTGGCAAGAGCCGACATCACGTTCATCCTGAAACCGATATCGCCCGGTATAGGCAGCATATAAAATATCCTGCCCACCATAGAAAATAACGGTCCTCCAGGCGGATGCGGAACCTGCAGCAAATATGCAGCTGCAGAAAGTTCACCCGGATCCCAGAATGGAACGGAAACCTGAGCGGTCATAATTAGCTGAATCGCAGAAATAATAAAAACAACTGCTCCAATAATTCGGCGAAGAATATCATTATTCATTATGAAAATTTCCTGATTGTTTTAGATAGACTTTATCATGATAAGAAGAAATCATAAAAGAATGAACTCTTATACAAGGCTTTTTCACAGCAATTTTCGAATATAAAAAAACTAACACCTTGATTGCAAAAAAAAGGATTTATGAGTATCTTATAATTAATTTCCTTGCGCACCCGTAGCTCAATTGGATAGAGCGGCAGCCTACGGAGCTGTAGGTTGGGGGTTCGACTCCCTCCGGGTGCACTAATTCCTTTCCTGTCCCGCCTTCGGCGGGATTCTTCAATTGACAATTGATTTAGCTTCACGCTGTTCGCTAAATCAAGTCAATTGAGAAGTTGGGGG
>JAFGLB010000179.1 GCA_016928255.1 Bacteroidota bacterium | reverse complement strand
TCATGATAACTGATTTTGCTGTAACTCACCATAAAATAATATACTTATAATTATTCTATGGTTACATTCTTACATAATTACCTAAAATATTTTATTAAAAACAAATAATTCGATTTTACAGGGTTTAGGAAGATATTGATGAAGAAAAAAGTATTCATAGAGCCGGCGGGCTGTAATAGACGGAAACTTGATATAGCAACTATTCGATCTTATTTAAAAACCAATAACTACGAACTGGTTCAGCGCCCGGAAGACGCGGATAAGATCATTGTAACAACCTGCGCTTTTAAAAAGCTTGAAGAGAATGAATCAATTCAAAGGATCAGGCATTTCAAGAAATACAATTCTGAGATACTGGTGTACGGCTGCCTTCCTGATATTGCCAGAGAAAGGTATAATAAGGAGTTTGCAGATATTCCAAAAGTTGCTCCCAGAGAAATTGAAATAATTGAACAGTTCTTTCCTGCGAACGTGAAAAGTTTTACCGATATTGCCGGCAGTAACATAATTAGCGGGCAGAACGGCGGCATTCTGGATTCAATGTTGAGGGTTATTCAGACCCGTCCCAAGATGGATCTTGAGTTCTGGCGCCTTACGAGAGCATCAATATGGAAGAAATGCATGGATTTTATTTCTCCGCCGGCGGCGCCCTATTATCTTTTTATTTGCCGTGGATGCGTCGGTAAATGCACTTATTGTGCTATCCGAAGAGCTATAGGTCCGGTGCGAAGTAAAACAATTACTGCCGTAGTGCAAGAATTGAAAAAAGGTATTGATAAAGGTTACAGGGATTTTACCATACTGGGCGATGATCCGGGCTGCTACGGAATAGATATTGGAAGTTCGCTTCCGGAATTATTAAAAGTATTGTTTACGGCAGCAGGCGAAATAGAAAAAAATGAAAGAGATTCGGATTCTGTTCAAAAAGAAATCTCTTTCCATTTCTATGATATCCACCCAAAATTTCTTATTCCATATACAGATGATTTTTTAGCAATGGACAGGTTCTCTTCTGTTCGAAGTATCCTTTGCCCCATTCAAGCCGGCAGCAACAGAATTCTCGAATTAATGCAGAGAGAGCATACAGTTGAGGATTTTGAAGGCGCTGTAAAAAATATTTATGCAAAGCATCCTGAAATTTCATTAGATACCGAAATTATAATCGGGTTCCCATCGGAAACAGAAGAAGAATTTCAAATGACGCTGGATTGTGTAGTCCGGTGCGGTTTCAATTCCGTTATAGCTTTTCCTTATGATGCAAAAGACGGCACTGAATCATCCCTTCTGCCGGATAAAATCCCGCAGAAAGTTATTAAAGACAGAATGCACAGAGCATTTAAATATTTTGCAAAATTCGGCGTTCCTGCCTATTATAAAGGCGGTTATGCAAGGGAGAAGACATCCCGTTCAAAGAAGAATAAAGATGGTGATAATAGAAACAGCCCTGACGTAAAGCTATTAAAGCAAGGGGAAAATTGAATATTAGTAATTTTTATCCCGATTTTTTAAAAAATTAGGAAATAGAATATTATTTCTTTGACAATTTTACTGAGAGGAAAACGAGAAGCAGATGAAATTAAAAGTTTTTATAGAAGAAGCGGGCTGTAATCGAAGAAAACTCGATATCAGAACTATACGTGCTTATCTTGAGGGCAATGATTATGAATTAACCTCCAGCCCTGAAGACGCAGATAAAATTTTGGTAGCCACATGCGCCTTTAAAAAGCTGGAAGAAGATGAGTCGGTCCAGAGAATAAGACATTTCAGGAAATACGGCCCTAAAATAATTGTATATGGCTGCCTTCCAGACATAGCGAGAGAGCGATATAAAGAGTTCGCCGATATTCCTAAGGTTGCTCCTTATGAAATCGAAAATATTGAGATATTCTTTCCCGGTAATGCAAAAAGGTTTACTGAGATTGTAGACAGCAACCTTATTGCCAGACAAAATGGCGGTGTTTTCAAAGCTGTTGCGCGGGTTATGCAGACCAAGCCAAAAATGAACCGGGAATTTTTTCACCGGATACTAGCCTCTGGACGGAAAAAATTAAAGGATATATTATTTCCGCCGGTTGCACCATATTACCTTTTTATATGCCGCGGATGTGTTGGCAAATGCAGCTATTGTGCTATTCGCAGGGCAATAGGCCCGGTCCGGAGCAAGCCGATTCCAACAGTGGTATCGGAATTTCAGCGCGGTGTGAAAGAAGGATACCGTGATTTTATTATTCTTGGCGACGACCCGGGATGCTACGGTATCGATTTAGGAATTACTTTTCCGGACTTGCTTGAATCGTTATTTAATGCAAAAAGTGAATTTGATAAGTCTAAAAAAGATATGGGCGGTTCAATCCGGGAAATAGCTTTTCATATAAATGAAATCCATCCGAAGTTCTTTATTCCGTATACGGATCAGCTTCTTGAAATGGAAGGTTTTTCTTCTGTTCGCAGTATTCTATGTCCGGTTCAATCCGGAAGCAATCGTATTCTGGAATTGATGCAGAGAGAACATACTGCAGAACAATTCGAAGAGGCCGTAAAAAAGATACAATCAAAACAGCCACAAATATCATTTAATACCCAGCTTATAATTGGTTATCCATCGGAGACAGAAGAGGATTTTCAAAAAACCTTGGAGAGTGTCGTACGCTGTAAGTTTAATTATGTAGTAGTTTTTCCTTACGACGATAAAGACGGAACCGATTCTTCGCTTCAACCGGACAAAATTCCGGCCGATATTATCGAGAAAAGAGTAAGGAAAGCTTTTAATTATTTCGCAAAAAAAGGCGTTACAGCCTATTATAAATGCCCATAGAAGGAGAATATGAAGAATGAAAATGCAATGGATAGAGTGCAATGCTTGCGGTGCTGATTCCTTTCAGTCACTGTCAAAAATGGGGGATTGGAATATCGGCAAATGTACGAAATGCGGATTGATATATCTCAATCCGGCTCCTTTCTTTGAGCCGACGTCTGAGTTTTCAAATATATCAAAAGGATTTCAATATACCCGGTATATGCATGAAAAGATCACACACACGATTTTCGAATATGAACGGGCACAGCTTAAAAAACAGCAGTCAGTGATAGCCGGATTGACCGGCCAGACATTTACATCAATAAATTATCTGGAGGTAGGTTGCGGCTCCGGCGCCTCGGTAAAAGCGGCAACCGATTTAGGCTGGCAGGCGACCGGTTTTGATTTGGATCCTGAATTAATTAACGAAGGAATCGAACAGCATGGTGCAGATTTGCGATGTACTCCTTTATTGCAGGGAGGTTTTGAAGCTGATAAGTATCACTATGTTCGGCTTCGCGATGTTATTGAGCATTTGCCCAATCCGTATGATTCGCTTGTGGAGATAAAACGGATTTTACGTCCCGGAGGAATAAGCTTAATAGTTGCACCTAATGAAAAAGCTTTGATAAACCAGATACGGTATCTGTTAGGCTTTAAAAAGAAAATGGTTGCCTATGCTGAACCGCCTCATCATATACATGGATTTACTCCTGATACATTAAGGCGTATTCTTGAAAGAGCCGGTTTTAAAATCCTTGCAATGAAAACAACGACTCCTGTTGATTCCGAGTACGTCACTTCAAATAATATGCGTTCGGCGAGTCGTCCTGATCTGGTTGCTATTTGGAAAGCAGCCCGTATATTTGGAATGGGTAACTTTGTTGTTGCATGGGTTCAGAAACCATAGTATATACAGATTTATTCACTGTTTGACGGATAAAGAATCCAAAAACGAATTCAAAACAGGTTTTAGTCCTTTTTTGATAGTCATCTGCAGCATTTTACCCCAATTATGATTTCCCTCAACAAGTTCGGGGCCGTTATCGGTAATCGCAATATCCCATCCGATAGACCTGTTATTCGTATTATGTAAAGCAGCATTTACCGCCATTTGAACGGTTTCCTGCCAATAGGGCACTTTGAATCCAACTATATTAATGCCGGTAATCGGATGCACAAAAACATCAGGTTTAGTAATGTCCATATATACACCCGGGCCCTCAACAATTCCTGTGAAATAATTGACCGGGGCTATAAAATTTCCAGCACTTAAATTATCTACGGCAGAATTGACGGAAATACGAAGAGTTGTAATAATGACATCTACTTTATTGTTATTATGTAATTGAGTTACGATTCTCACCGTATTGACCGCCGAAGGAGAAAGATTTGCTAAATCTTTATGTTGGACTATATATTCTTCAACAAAATCATTTTTAGTAGATTTAAGAAGTTCGATAAGCTTTTTTGTGTCAAGATCATGGGTCGGTATAACTACTATACCGTACCCCCCTTCTCCATAGAGGCTTTTTAAAACAATTTTACCTGTTTTATTATGCAAAACCTTCATTGCAGAATCATTGTTCTGCTGGAGATCAGTCAGTGTCGCATAGCTTCTTTTAAGAAAGGGGTTATAAATTTCAAGAAATTTTAATTTATTATGCAGTATATAGTTCTCTGATTTTGGATTAACTTTTGCCTGATATTCTTCGATCCAAGGAGTACCGACATATGTATCTCGTTCTTCTTTGCCGAGCAAGTAAAAACCAAATTGAAAATATTCTTCTATTGAAATCTTGTATCGGAGGACACAATATATGATATCAAAAATAATTCCTAATTTTGTCCTTTTACATTTATTTACGGCATAGGTCAGGAAGGAAGTGAACTTTGGTATGTTCAGTTTGAGGATCCAATGCCCGAGGTATAAAACTTGTTTAAATCCCACTGTAGTATGTCTCCTGTTTTGCCCAATTTAACCATTTTTAGAACAGCGGGCACTTTTTTATAAATACTTTAAAAATACAAATACGTGTTAATAATAACGGTTAATGATTTAAAAAAAAACATAATATATTTGATAATCCGGAAATGAATATTATCTAAGTTTTTCGATGTTTTTTGCGGTTTCATTGAGTTAAATATGAATAATTGACTTTACTGGCCGACTTGTTTTGTTACTCCAATATTTGTTGTTTAAAATAGAAGATTAATAAGTGTTAAAAAAAATAACGGCACTGTGTTTAGTTGTATCTCGAATAAAAACGGTCATGGTTATAAATCATCATAATATTTGATCTATGTCATACACAATTTTGGGTATATCGGCATTCTATCATGATTCAGCTGCATGTATCGTTCATGATGGAAATATTATTGCTGCTGCGCAGGAAGAACGATTTACAAGGAAAAAACACGACAGCAATTTTCCATCACTTGCTGTTCAGTTTTGCCTGAAAGAAGCTCGATGCGCGATTGCGGATGTTGACGCTGTTGTATTCTATGATAAACCCTTCTTGAAATTCAACAGGCTGATAGAGACATATCTTGCACATGCCCCTAAAGGTTTCAAGTCCTTTATGATGGCAATTCCTATCTGGCTGAAAGAGAAATTGTGGCTGTCGGATGTTATTGAAAATGAACTGGGATACGACGGGAAGATTTTATTCACCGAACATCATGAATCACATGCCGCTTCCGCTTTTTTCCCGTCGCCTTTCGAACGGGCAGCAATTGTAACTGTTGACGGAGTCGGCGAATATTCCACCACTTCAATTGCTATAGGGAAAGGGAATACCGTAAAAATTCTTACGGAGCAGCATTTTCCGCATTCGCTGGGACTTTTATACTCCGCTTTCACTTATTTTACCGGATTCAAAGTGAATTCCGGAGAATACAAGGTGATGGGACTTGCACCCTATGGAGAGCCGAAATATGTTCAGGTTATTCATGATAAGTTAATCGACCTTCGTGAAGACGGTTCGTTTACATTAAATTTGGAATATTTTAATTATCCGGTCGGGCTGACGATGACTAATAACAAAATGTCGTCATTGTTCGGAGGGCCTCCGAGAAAACCCGAAACGGAGCTTACACAACGCGAAATGGATATTGCAGCATCGATCCAGGCCGTAACGGAAGAAATAATGGTAAGAATTGTACGATATGCAAAAAATATTACCGGAGAAAAAAATCTGTGCCTTGCCGGAGGAGTTGCATTGAATTGCGTAGCAAACGGGAAAATATATCGCAGTAAAATATTTGATTCATTATGGATTCAGCCGGCGGCAGGCGATGCGGGAGGTGCATTGGGGGCTGCATTTACAGCTTATTATCATTATTTTAAACAGCCGCGGATAACTGCAAAAACTGATCAGCAAATGGGTACGTATTTAGGCACAAAATATTCGGATGCCGAAATTCAGCAATATTTGGAAATGAACGGTATCCCTTATATTGCAATTGAGGACGAATCAGAGCTGTGCAATAAAGTCGCTGAATTGCTCATGGAAGAAAAAGTAGTCGGCTGGTTTCAAGGCAGAATGGAATTCGGTCCGCGGGCTTTGGGCAATAGGTCGATACTTGGAGATGCAAGGTCGCCTGAAATGCAGAAGAAAATAAATCTCAAAATAAAATACCGTGAAAGTTTCCGTCCGTTTGCACCGGCTGTTTTAAGTGAACATGTTTCGGATTGGTTCGAGTTGGACTGTGAAAGTCCGTATATGCTTCTGGTTGCCGATGTTGTTAAAAATAAGCGGCGCATTATGACGGAACAGGAAAGTAAATTGTGGGGAATCGATAAATTGAATACTGTAAGATCCGAGGTGCCGGCCGTTACGCATATTGATTATTCTGCCAGGAGTCAAACGGTTCACGAGGAAACAAATCCGCTTTTTCATAAACTGCTGACAACATTTTTTAAGAAGACGGGCTGTCCTGTTATTGTGAACACCTCGTTTAATGTCAGAGGCGAGCCTATTGTAGAATCCCCCAAAGATGCATATACCTGTTTTATGCGTACGGATATGGATAATCTTGTTATTGGCAAATATCTGCTGAACAAACGGGATCAGCCCAGTTATACTGATGATAAAAAATGGAAAAAGGAATATGCTCTGGATTGACAATATAAAAAGTGATATCAATTCTATTAAATCATCTCCGGATATATTAAGAAAGTTCGGACTGCTGATTGGAGGCGTGTTTCTAATTATATCCACCCTTGCATTTTGGCGGCAATGGTGGGAGAACTATTACATTTTTATCGCCGCAGTAATCGGAATATTGCTGATTCTTTTTGGAATATTTGTACCGAATAAATTAAAAAATATCCATCATTATTGGATGGGATTTGCTATCATCACCGGCAGTATTGTATCGCGTATTGTATTATTTCTGCTATTTTATCTGATACTCTCTCCGCTGGCGGTAACAGCAAAAATATTTAAAAGGCGTTTTTTCTTTTGCTACAAGACAGGCAATATACCGAGCTATTGGATAGACAGAGAAAACAAAAAAGATATTAACTATGAACGGATGGGTTAAGTTATGGCTAAACTGAAAATTCTTAAAGAATATTTTTCTTTTTTAAAGGAAAACAAGAAATGGTGGCTGCTTCCTATAATAATTGTTTTGGTGCTTTTCGGACTGCTCATAGTATTAACAGAAGGAAGTGCATTGGCGCCGTTTATTTATACAATTTTTTAAAATAATATTAATGGATAATATTTTTCAAAAAGAATATATAAGGAATTGGTAAATTGGCTGATAAACGTATTTATCTTTCTCCTCCTCATCTTGACGGGAGAGAACGAGAGCTTCTTCTTGAAGCGTATGATTCGAACTGGATAACAACGCTCGGCCCGCAGGTCGATGCATTAGAGCAGGATGTTTGTAAAAGGACAAAAATTCCATATGCAGCTGCTTTAGCCAGCGGGACATCGGCACTTCATCTTGCGCTCATTAATCTGAAAATAAAACCGGGGGACGAAGTTCTATGTTCTTCATTCACTTTTTCAGCGACAGCTAATCCCATTATGTACTGCGGCGCCGCTCCCGTTTTTATCGACAGTAATGAAGAAACTTGGAATTTGGATCCTGTTTTGCTTGAAGAAGAATTACGGGAATGCAGGAAGAAAGGGAAAATTCCCAAGGCCCTGATTGTTGCAGATCTATACGGCCAATCAGCGGATTATGATCCTATTCTCAAAATCTGTGAAGAGTTCGGAGTGCCTGTAATTGAAGATGCAGCGGAGGCACTTGGTGCGACTTATAAAGGGAAGCCGGCAGGTTCGTTCGGCGAAATGGGTGTTTTTTCTTTCAATGGAAATAAAATTATTACCACAAGCGGCGGGGGGATGCTTGTATCGGCAAAAAAGGAATATATTGACCATGCCAGATTTTTAGCTACGCAGGCGCGGGATCAGGCTCCCCATTATCAGCATTCCCATGTAGGATATAATTATAGATTGAGTAATATTCTTGCAGCTATTGGACGGGGACAATTGGAGAACCTTGATAGAAAAATTTCAAGACGAAAAGAAATCAATTCATTTTATCTAGAAGCATTTGCAGAAATAGATGGGATAAGGTTTATGCCGATTGCTTCTTATGGTGAACCGAATTATTGGCTTTCCTGTATAACTATTGACCCGACGAAATTAAAAATCACACGAGAAGATATTCGTATTGCACTTGAAAAAGAAAACATTGAATCGCGTCCGCTTTGGAAACCAATGCACCTTCAGCCTGTGTTTAAATCGTGCCGTTTCAGAGGCAGCAAGGTGACGGAGGAACTTTTTGGTGTAGGACTCTGTTTACCAAGCGGGTCAGGGATGACTGAAGGTGATTTGAATCGAGTTACAGATACTGTACGAAAAAAGTGCAGCGGAAAATAATTCAAAAAGAATTCTTTATTATCTGAATAAATATATCAATCTCTAAGCTTTTTTATGGTATTTAGCGGTATTAATAAATTATGATATAGATCACAGTAATTTAATTAATCGTTTCTTACCATCTTACGGCGTATCCAGTAAAGTTTTACCTGCTTAAAAGTTTAAAAACAATGCACAATTTCTTTATTAAAAAATATTTTAGTATATTATACAATACCAATGCTCTTCAAAGTATTGGTAATAGGAAAGAAAACAAGATTTCTGACTTTATTTCTCATTGTTTTTCCTTTATTCGTTCCTGTTGCCTGAATATTTTCTATATCTTTACAACAGGATCCACTCTTTTATTTAACAAGAAGAGTATAAAAAACAGCCATATTCCTATATGGCATAGGAATGATTATGCTGGTAAACGTTTAGAACTTGTGTATATGGTATCTTGATTGACAGCAGGTCATTTATTAGTGATTTCTAATAAATATTAGAAAATTCTAATTAGCTTTCTTCTTTATAGGTTCATATACTTATTCAAGTTTAAAAAGGGCATTTTTGTTAATATTACAGTTTTAAATACCAGATTAACAATTGAGTTTCATTTTATATAAGAAAAGGGGTTAAAAATCCAATGAGTAAGCGTTTCTTTAGTATAATCCTAAAGGCACAAAATCGGCATCTTCTCATACTGGATATAATTATTTTGTCTATCATTCCGACAATGGCATTGATTCTGAGGATGGAGACGATATATGCAGTGAATATGCTGGCTAAACCTTTGCTTATTTATACGCTTGTATCGTTAATTATCAAGCTGACTGTTTTCCAGTTATGCAAATTTTATAATCGATACTGGGTTTATGCCAGCGTTGATGAAGCTGTAATTTTATTCATTGCTACCATGGTATCCTGGATTTCATGCGTTGCAGTGTTTTATGGAATATTAAGGCCGTTTGTTTTTGTCGAAACAGGTTTTCCGCAATCGATACCTTTTATCGATGGATTACTGACGATACTGGCGATTGGTGGTGTCAGGGTTATGTTCAGGTTAGTATATGTTTTTAACGAACGGATCAGCACGGAAGTAAAAAATAAAAATGTTCTAATAGTCGGCGCCGGTATTGCCGGTTCGATGATCGTTAAAGAACTGCGGACTAATCCTCAACTGGGAATGAGGCCAATTGCTTTTGTAGATGACGATCCGAATAAACAGAATGTCAATATACATGGCGTAAAAGTACTCGGAACACTTGAGGATATCCCCGAAATTGCCAAAGAAAATAAGGTAAGCGAAATCATCATCGCGATGCCGACGGCTCCGGGAAAAACCATCAACAATGTTGTACAGATTAGTCATGCATTAAAAATAAAAAGCAAAACCATTCCAGGCGTATTTGAAATTATATCAGGTTCTGCGGTTGCGCAATTACGCGAAGTGCAAATCAATGACCTGCTGAGGCGTGGAATAATAGAAATCAATGAAAAGAATTTGTGGAAACTTATCCAGGGTCAGAGGGTGATGGTCACCGGAGCCGGCGGATCTATCGGAAGCGAGCTGTGCCGCCAGATTATTAATTTCCATCCGAAAGAACTCATCATGTTGGGCCATGGAGAGAATTCGATTTTTCAAATTGCCAATGAAATAAAAACCCGCTACGGCGTTGTCGGCGAGGCTATAACATTCAAGACAGTAATCGCGGACATAAGAGACCGTGATCGTATGATTCATGTAATGGAAGAATCACAGCCGCAGATCATTTTCCATGCTGCAGCTCATAAGCATGTTGGATTGATGGAAAAGAACTGCCTCGATGCCGTAACTAATAACGTTCTGGGTACGCAAATTCTTGTGGAACTTGCAGCACGGTATGGCGTTGAGAAATTTGTCATGATTTCATCCGATAAAGCTGTTAACCCGACCAGCATTATGGGTGCGACCAAGCGTGTGGCCGAATTTATTGTTCATAATGCAGCTGTTGCACATCATAAAGCATTCGTTGTGGTTAGGTTCGGCAATGTTCTTGGAAGCAGGGGAAGCATAGTGCCAATCCTCGAGAAACAAATACGCGCCGGCGGCCCGGTGACTATAACTCACCCTGAAGTAACAAGATTCTTTATGACAATACCTGAAGCGGTACAGCTTGTTTTACAGGCAGGAGCATTAGGAAAAGGTGCCGAGACATTTGTTCTCGATATGGGCCAGCCTATCAAAATTGTCGATCTGGCGCGGGATCT
>JAFGLB010000178.1 GCA_016928255.1 Bacteroidota bacterium | reverse complement strand
TCGGAACTTACACGTTCGATACAGGAAAAAGGCGTCGTTCAGCCGATTACAGTCCGGCGCATAGACGGCGGGTACCAGCTGATTTCAGGCGAGCGCAGACTGCGTGCAGTTCAGGCAGCCCGGATGAGGCACATCCCGGCATACATAATCGCAGTCGCAAACGATGAAGATATGCTGGAACTTGCGCTTATCGAAAATATACAGCGCGAATATCTGAATCCGATGGAAATTGCCAATGCCTACCGGCGCCTGATAGATGAATGCCATATCAATCAGGAAGATATCGCAAAAAGAGTCGGCAAAGACCGAAGTACAGTAACAAATTTCATACGTCTCCTGAAACTTCCTGCTAAAGTTCAGGAAGGACTGCGTAAAGATAAAATTACAATGGGCCATGCCCGTGCGATCATATCGATACCTAACGAGAAAATGCAAATCCGGCTGTATGAAAAAATAGTGGATAACGGCTTGTCGGTGCGCAGAGTTGAAGATATAGTCCGCGCGGCACAGCAGCCGAGAAAGAAATCAAATTCTCACAAAGAGAGTTCCGGATCACAGGCAGGCATTCAAAACCTGGAAGCGAAACTGCGCCAGGCTCTCGGCACAAAAGTAAAAGTAAAAACAAAAGGACAGGGACGCGGCGAGATTGTAATCGAGTATTATTCTCTCGACGATTTCGACCGACTCATGGACTTATTTACAGGAAAATAAAATGGCAAATATAAAAAAAATACTCACGCAGAACGCTCCCGCCCCGATCGGGCCTTACAGCCAGGGAATTCTAATAGATGGAAAAGTCCTTTACACGGCAGGCCAGGCTCCGATGGATCCTTCGAGCGGAAAAATAGTTGAAGGCGGAATTAAAGAGCAGACACGCCAAGTGATGAAAAATCTGGATGCAATTCTTCTTGCCGCCGGCGCTTCGATGAACACCGTAATAAAAACAACAGTCTTTCTTAAAGACATGAACGAGTTTGCAGCCATGAACGAAGTATATGCCGAATTTTTAGGCACATCTGCGCCTGCACGCAGTACAATCGAAGCCGCCCGGCTCCCCCGCGATATCCGGATTGAAATAGAAGCCATCGCATTGGTTGAAAAATAAAAACCTGTCCAAAACCTGCTGATGAAGAACATGCTATCCACAGTCCGTTATATTGCAGGCCTGTTTATTTTTTTCGTTTTGTTAACCGATAATACAGCGGCCCAGATGAAAATAACATCCGCACTTGTTAAATCCGATTCGATAGAGATACCGGTGACTTTTGATGACACTCTGCAGTTGAAATACAGCAGCATGAAAATATCCGACGAGAGAAGTCCGAAGTCGGGCAGTCTTGCTATGCTCATGTCTGCAATAGTTCCGGGTTCGGGACAATTATACGCACACCGTTATTATACAATTCCGATAATTTGGGGATTCGGATATTACTTTTTTTCGAAATATAAGGACGCAGACGATAATTATAAGGAATATAAATCCCTTTATTCCCAATCGTTAACAGACTCAACTCAGTTCCATTTACAAAGGAACTACAAATCACTTCGCGAGGACTGGCATAATTTCAGAGACGAGATGGGGGTATACCTTGTTCTCACTTATTTGCTGAACATAATAGATGCATATGTCGGAGCGACTTTGTATGACTTCAGCGTATCAGATGAACTCGGCGTCAATGCGAACATCCGATTTCAGATGCCCATCCGTTAATGTAAAAGATCCGTCAGCGCACTTTTCAGATCCGGATAACGAAACTCATAGCCGGCATCAATAATTTTCCGGGGAACAACTCTCTGCCCCTGCAGTAAAATTTCGGACATCTCGCCGAAAATCAAGCGAAGTGCAAATTCCGGAACTTTCAACCACGACGGACGATTTAATACAGATCCGAGAGTTTTACAGAATTCAGACATCCTCAGGGATTCCAGAGCCGAAAGATTAACCGGCCCTTCAATTTTTTCATTTTCCATTGCATGGAGAATTATCCCGATCTCATCCTTAATATGTATCCATGGGAACCACTGCCTTCCGCTGCCAAGCGGTCCGCCTATAAATGCTTTAAACGGAAGGAGAAGTTTTTGCAGAGTTCCTCCCTCTTTATCCAGAACAATTCCGGTGCGGAGCAGAACACACCGCACACCAAGTTTTTGAATTTTCAGAGCTTCTCTCTCCCACTGATCGCACACGTCGGATAAAAATCCAATTCCCTTTGGATATGTTTCGGCCGCTTCGTCTTCCGGTACATTTCCGTAATAACCTACTGCAGATGCATTTAACAGAACAGAAGGGTGATGCTGAGTTTTTTCTGCGGCATTCACGATAGCGCGTGTTGATTCGATACGGCTCGAGAGAATTTTCTTTTTCTGTTCAGACGACCATCGCTTTGCTGCAATCGATTCGCCTGTAAGATTAATTAGCGCATCTGCTTCATTTAGAATATCAACGAGCAAGCCGGAAGATTTTGCATCCCAGAACTCAGATTTTACAGCAGGGAAGGTTTTTAATGTTTTTTCCGGATTGCGTGAAAGAAGTATGACATGATGCTTTGCATCGAGAAGCGCTGCTATTAGTCTCCTGCCGATAAAACCGCTGCCGCCGGCGATTACAATGCGCATGTTTGATTCCTTTCATCGCTTATACAAACACTAAGCTAATGAATATTTTGAAAGGTTTCAAAAAAGTGAATAGTAAACAGTGAATAGTCGGTAGCCGAAAGCTTCAGCTTTCGTAAAAGCAGTAATAAGTGATAGGTGATTAGTGATAAGTAAAGAGTAAAGAGGGGGCACAATGCATTGTGCCCGGAAAAATAAGTCCAATAACAGAGCATCAAATCCGTTTGTAGGGGCGAATTGAATTCGCCCGAATA
>JAFGLB010000020.1 GCA_016928255.1 Bacteroidota bacterium | reverse complement strand
TCTTGATTTTCCTTCAATTTTTCTGTATCTAACTTGTTAACCGGTTTCTCGAAATTGAAACGGCAGAATCCCTAATGCAGCGTAAAAATCCGCTACGAAATAAAACATATTTTTTCTCCGACGCACATCTCGGCATCGGCACTCCCCGGGAAGATCAGGAAAGAGAATTGCGTTTGGTACGTTTTTTAGATTTTATCCGGCGGGACGCAGAACAGATCTTTATTGTCGGCGATCTGTTCGATTACTGGTTCGAATACAAGACTGTCGTTCCAAAAAAGTATTTCCGGCTCTTCGCAAAAATTGCCGAGATAACTGAAAAAGGTATACGCATTTATTTCATTGCAGGCAATCATGACTTCTGGATAAAAGACTACTTCCGGACTGAACTGGGCATGGAAATACATATAAACCCTGTCGAAGCTGATATACGGGGAAAACGTTTTTTTATTCACCATGGCGATGGATTGCTGAAAGGCGATACCGGCTATAAAATTTTAAAAAGGATTCTTCGCAGCAAAGTAAATATTTTTCTTTTTTCACTTGTCCATCCGGATATTGCAGGACGTATTGCACGGCTGTCTTCACAAGCCAGCCGGCGTTATACAAGCAACAGGACATACGAAAGCAAAGACATGACGGATTTCGCCGGGAAGAAGATACTGGAAGGATTTGATTTTGTGGTGATGGGACACAACCATGTTCCGTCGCTTCAAAAAATCGGCAGCGGTACATACGTAAATCTGGGTGATTGGATTTATGAAAATACTTACGCCGTGTTCAACGGAAAAAAAATATTACTCAGAAAATTTTCAAAATAAGAATGGCAACAAATGGCTGATCGCAAGTTTACTCCGGAAGATATGGAACGGTATTTCAACGACCCGGAATACCGGCATGCACACATGAGTTTTGCAAAAAAATACTTCAGCTTCAAGAAAGTATTGGTTTACACAACTGTCTTCGTTCTGATTATCCTGGCCGCATGGTACTCTATATATATTGTTGACGGACTGCCGACACTGGAGGAACTGGAAAATCCGAGACCTGAGTTAGCTACAAAAGTGTATTCCATCGATGACGAAGTTCTGGATCAATTCGCATATAAAAACAGGACCCGCATATCACTGGATGAAATACCTCCCGGATTAATACAAGGTTTGATTGCCACGGAGGACAAGCAATTCTATAACCATTGGGGAGTAAATCTATCGCGGTTCATGCGGCAGATGATTATAAATATAGTAACATTCCGCCAGGCAGGAGCCAGCACAATCACTCAGCAGCTGTCGCGTAATTTGTATAAACTTCAGGGCAGACGTGAATCGATGTTCGATAAAATCACGAGGAAAATCCGCGAATTTATCACTTCCGTGCAAATCGAACGTAATTTTACAAAAAAAGAAATTTTGGAACTCTACCTGAACGTCTCCTTCTTTGGAAAAAACGCATACGGCATAGAATCAGCCGCTCAAACATATCTGGGCAAACGCTCCAATGATTTGACTCCTCCCGAGTATACTTTATTTATTGGAATGCTCAAAGGGCCCAACTATTACGATCCTATCCTGCACAGCGACCGCGCTTATGCACGGCGTAATATAGTTATCGATGAAATGGTGGAAGAAAAAATATTCACCCGGGAAGAGGCTGAAAAATTTCGGACAGATTCGCTTGAATTTAAAACATCGGACGAAGAGTTTCGTTCAGGCATTGCACCGCATTTTGTGGAATGGGTCCGGCGGCAGCTTCAGAAAAAGGCCGAAACTTACGGCTTCAACATTTACAGGGACGGACTCCGAATCTATACATCTCTCGACAGCCGGATGCAGCGCCATGCAATATCAGCTGTCGAAAATCATCTTCACACATTCCAGGCCGCATTTGATTCAACCTGGGACTGGAAAGAACGTCCCGATATATTAACCGATGTAATAAATAGAGCTGTCCGGGACGATGAATCATACCGAAAATCCCGCAATGCATATGAGCGCGACAGTATTCGCGCATACTTGCTGGGCAACCAGGCATTCATTGATTCTGTAAAAAAAGGAGCCCAGACAATTGAAATTGGATTCGTCGTTATCGATCCGCATACCGGACAAATCAAGGCGATGATAGGCGGAAGAAATTACCGCACATTTAAATACGGACTGAACCACGTAACGCAGATCCAGCGGCAGCCCGGCTCCGCTTTCAAACCGTTTGTATACACCGTTGCACTTGACAACGGGTACCCTGTCTGCTACGAAATGCTTAACCAGCCTGTAACTATACCAATGCCGGACGGCACAAGATGGGCACCGGAAAATTTCGAGCAGGATATCGGAGGCAAGTATACATTACGCGAAGGGCTCAAATATTCAAAAAACCTTATCGCCGTCCGTGTTATTCTTGAAATCGCACCTCCTAAACAGGTCTCTGAATATGCACGCAGAATGGGAATCACTTCGCGCGTTCCGGCTTATGAATCTCTGGCTCTCGGTTCGATAGAAGTTACGCCGCTGGACCTAACATCGGCTTTCGGTGTATTTGCCAACGAGGGCGTGCTTGCTTCTCCTGTTTCTATTCTCCGCATAGAGGATAAAGACGGGAATGCTATTGAAATCAACTCGACTCATAATAAAGAAGCTCTCAGCAAAGAGACAGCTTATCTAATGACTGATTTACTTAAAGGCGTGGTAAACGGCGGCACGGGCACACGGGTGCGTTCTTATTTTAACGGCCCTTGCGCCGGTAAAACAGGAACAACAAACGACTATGCAGATGCATGGTTTGTAGGTTTCACTCCCCAGCTGGCAGCCGGCGTCTGGGTCGGATTTGACGAACCGCGGATCCGACTGGGAAGTTACCACGGCCAGGGCGGGCGGGCCGCTGCACCTATTTTCGGACAGTTCATGCAGAAGACCTATGAGGATCCGGAGATCAGCCTGCCGCTTCAGTATTTCAGTCAGCCCGAGGGTATTATAACAGATACGATATGCGTCGATTCAAAAAAGAAGGCGCGTGAATGGTGCCCAAATAAAACAACAGAGATCTTCAACGCGAAATACCCGCTCCAGCTTTGCGATAAACATACGTCTCCCGACTGGAGCCGTGAAGAGAAAAATGAAGATGCGAGAAAGAACAGTAAAATTAACTGGTAATTTGCGCGTTTTTTTATACCGAGAAGATAGATAACTGTTAATTTCCTTTTAGTATTTCTTTCACTGCCTGTTGAATCAGTTTTTTTTGAACATTGTCTGCAATCTTCACTTTGCCGATTTTCACAGGCAGTATAAACCGAAGTTTCTTGTCAACACGCTTCTTATCACGTCCCATAGCGCTTGTAATATCGCCCGGTTTTAAAGATTTAAGATCCGCCCTGATCGGTATACGGCGGATCAGCGATAAAAACTTCTCGAACGAATTGGCATCAAGCATTTTCATTTTTTTTGCGATGGAAGCCTCCCCGGCCATTCCGAGAATCACGGCTTCACCATGTTTCAGGATTTTATAATCACCGGCTGACTCCAGCCCGTGACCGATTGTATGTCCGAAATTCAGGATAGCGCGAATTCCGGATTCTCTTTCATCCATCGATACAATCCCGGCTTTAATTGCAGCACATGCAAATTGTATATGCCGCAATGCTCCGGTATCATACTTTAATATTTTTTCAAGATTCCTTTCGATATAAGCGAACAGACCGGGATCCCAAATCGCGCCGTACTTAATAACTTCGCCCAATCCGCATATCATTTCACGCTTCGGTAATGTCTTCAGGTATTCAGCATCCATCCAAACAAATACAGGCTGGTGAAATGCGCCGATCATATTTTTGCCTAAGATATGATTGACGCCCACTTTACCGCCGATAGAGCTGTCAACTTGCGCGAGCAACGTTGTGGGCACCTGTACAAGTTTTATTCCGCGCTGGTATGTTGCCGCAATAAATCCCGCCAGATCGCCTATTACACCTCCGCCAAGAGCTATAACAGCAGCGCTTCGCGGTATCTTTTTTTTGAGCATTAGTGTATAGATTCTATCTGCCGATTCCAGCTTTTTCTGCTCTTCTCCGGCAGGAATTACAATTACGAGCGGCTTGAATTTCCCGCCCCGCAGTACATTCAGCAGCGGCTTTAAATGAAGCCGGGCTACATTCCGATCTGTTATAATTACAACTGTATCTGAAATTCGATACCGCCTGCATGCCGCAGCAAATGACGATGCCATTCCGCTGCCTGTAATAATCGGGTACGACCGTTCACCCAGTTCCACATTTATTCGTTTCTTCGGCATAATATCAGCTTTCATCAATCCGGCCATGAATATTCTTGATAATTTCGTCCACAGTCACGCCGATACGCATATTATCAGCATGAATAATTATATCCGCACGCGCGTAAAACGGCTCCCGCAGCACAAGAAGTTCAACAATTCGTTTTTCAAGTTCCTCTCCCTGCAACAGATTACCTGACGCATCTTTCAGCATCGGCCGGTCGTTTTTATGCTGAACACGCTGGATAATTTCTTCGGGCGATAGTTTGAGGTAAACAAGTATCCCATGCTGAGAGACAATCCGGCAGTTTTCTTCATTAGCGATCGTTCCGCCTCCTAAAGAAATGACAGAGCGATTAAGTTTTGTCAGTTCATTCAGCGTCTCGTGCTCGATAAGGCGGAATGCCTTCTCGCCTTCCGTCCGAAAAATCTCTACAATTTCTTTTTTTGTTTTTTGTTCGATTAACCGGTCGACATCCAAATAATCATAACCCAGGGTATTGGCAAGGATAGGCCCGATCGTACTCTTTCCGCTTCCCATGAATCCGGTAAGAAAAATAAGTGATTTCCTTTTTTCCTGATCCATATTTTTCATTGCCTGTGTAAAAAAAAGGTGTCCCTTAAATCGAGACGCCTGAAAGAAAAATTTTAATTTCAGCGGAAAAATTTACCCCTGTTATCCTCGATATCGGCTTTCTCCCGAAGGGCGGTATGCCATTCCCCCACAACACGGTTGCGTTTTTCCTGTAAAATCTGTTCGCCAAGACCATCCCGCTCCATATTATATTTTACAGAATCAAAAGCCGATTTCGATAACAGCTGAATTACATAATAGCCCCGGCTGCTTTCGACAGGCTTGGATACTTCGCCCGGATTTAAGGAAACGACGCCGCCGATAAACTTCATATCCCTTCCCAAACCCGGCGGACCGTCTGACAATCTGAATTCTCCTGTATTCTGAACATTTACATTAAATGAATTTGCCGCCGCTTCGATGCCGCCGGATGCCGCTTTATAAAATTCATCTGCCCGTTCACGAATTTTTTCCATTTTTTTCTGATTAACTGCCAGAGCTTTCACCTGATTTTTAACTTCCTCAAGCGGTCGGACGCCTTCTTCGCGGATGTTTGATATCATAGCCACGATAATTCCATCGCGTACATAGAGCGGATCACTTATATCCCCGAGTTTATTTTCGAAAGAAAAACTCGCTACCGCATCATTCATTCCTATTCCGGGAATAGATCCGGTTTTTTGAAACTCGGGTGTTTCAGCAACCAGGTATTTACTATTTTCTGCGGCTTTCTCAAATCCTTCATCTTCTGCCAGGATAGAAAAATCCTCGGCATTCTGATATGCAGTTTCGATAGTTTCGTTGCTGGCATTAATTTTCAACGCCAGGTCTGCAATCTTTATTTCACGCTTATCTCTGCCCGTGACTTTTATAATATGCCAGCCGAACTGCGTTCGGACCGGACCTGTAATTCCGCCCACCTGTGTTCTGAATGCCGCATCTGCAAACGGCTTCACGTAACGGTCCCTTGAAGCCCACCCGAGATCGCCGCCTCTTATGGCCGAGGCATAGTCATTGCTGTTTTCGCGGGCGAGCTTTGAAAAATCGGCACCTGCGCGTGCTTCTGCCAGAAGTGTCCGTGCTTTCTGAATAACTTTTACGCTGTCGGGCCCCTGAACAACATTTAAAAGTATATGGCTGCATTTAATAAATTCATCTTTTCCCTGCCGCTGATCAAGAATTCTAATCATATGGATCCCGTCATTGTCTTTTATCGGACCCACTATATCCCCTTTCTTTGCGGAAAAAATCGCATCTTCTTTTTGTCTGCTGAGTTCGCCATGTTTGAAGTACGCATCAGTCATCGGAATTTCCGAATATGTCTTCACAACCTCTGTAAAATCCATTATTCCCGAATTGACCTGTTCCATGTAACTCTGTAAATCTCTTTCAATCGCAGCCGTATCTTCTGCAGAAGCTGTCTGGTTGAACCTGACATATTTTATTTTTCGTGCTGCTTTTGACTGAAAATCTGCAGCATGTTCTTCGTATTGCTTTTTCAAATCACTGTCGGTAACATTAACCTCCGAATCGGGAACAAGCCTGTTAATATCAAAAAGAACGTATTTTGCATCTAAAATTGTATTTCTATCGATGAAGCGTTCTTTGATTTCATTTTCACTGACAATAGTCGTTGCCAGAAGCAGGCTTTGCAGTTTTATTCTTTTTTGTTCCTGGCGGATACTTTCTTCAACTTGTATCAGAATATCTTTATTCTGGGGATCAAGTATGGCGGTCTGATATACATCGCGCCTGAAAGTTCCGGTTGAATCCGTAAATTGCTGTACCAGGAATTGGGGCGGATTTGGCCCCGTTAAAATATCCCTGATCTCCTGATCCGTAACCTTTATACCCAATCTGTCCATTTCCTGCTCAAACAGTATTTCATCCACTATTTGATTCCACACCTGCGATCGTATCTGCCGCTCGGTTTCAGCATCTATTTCAATGTTTTTCTGCTGTTGTTTCTGATTCTCTACTGTACGTCTTACCAGTTCATTGAACATCCGGTAGTTCACTTCTTTCCCGTTTACAACACCGATTACATCCGATTGCCGGTCTCCTCCTTTTCGCCCGGAGATATCAAATCCCCAGTCGAATATAATTAAGAAAATAAACACAACCGCTGCACCGGCAATAATAAATTTCGGAGATTTTTCACGGATATCACTTAATACAGCCATGACAAAACACGCTCCTATTCCTGATTAAAAACAATAGAACTGTAGTTTTATAGTATTTAATTAATATAGCCGACAATCACCTGATATGCAATGAATTTCTTGTTGACTTTCTTAGCATATCGGGTTATATTTTTTATCGAAAAAAAATCACGAACACAGTATTATATCGGAAGCGCGATGGTTGTGATGTCGCGCTTTGCTTTCTTTAACTATCACCATTTTACAAAGTTTGGAGATAATTTGTGAGAAATCAGCTTAGTCGAATTGTAATAACCGTCTGTTTCGTCATTCTTGCCGTCTACTTTCTATGGCCGACGATTCAGGACTATAATTACCGCAAGGAACTCAGCCGGCTTAACGGAGCAGACAGCATCGCATACGCCGAAAAGAATCATGATGATATGCTGGAAGCTAAATTAAAACGTATGAAATTAGGCCTGGATTTACAGGGCGGAATGCGGGTCGTTTTGGAAGTGGATATCATCCAGCTTCTGAATGATATAGCAAAAAACAGGGACGATAATTTTAATACCATCATTAAAGAAGTCCGAACCGAAACATCAGCCAATGAGGTTTCTGTCATTCCGGTTTTCATTAAGAAGTTTCAGGATCGCGGCATTAGGTTAAGCCGCTACTACGGCAATATCCGCGATGACGACGATAAAATAATAAGCATGCTGGAAGATGAGACCGAAAAAGCGGTCGACCGGGCAATTGAAATTGTAAGAAACCGCGTCGACCAGTACGGCGTGTCCGAACCCGGCATACAAAAGCAGGGCGGAAGACGCATCATCGTAGCTTTGCCGGGAGTGAAAGATGAAAATGAAGTAAGGCAGCTGCTGCGCGGGACAGCTCTTCTGGAATTCAGGCTTTTAAAAGATCCCCAGATTTCATATAAAGTGATGGATGCTATCGACAGGTATCTGACAGGAAAGACAGATTTGGATACAGCGGCGGCAGCATCCGCAAAGGACAAGGAAAAAAAGGAGCCTGAAAAACGGAGAGATGCTTTAACAGAACTTACCGGCGGCACAACGGTATCCGAAACGGATACATCTGCAGAAGCACAGATTGCACGGGAACATCCTTTCTATCTTTATGTCAGGCCTGACCAGCAGGGAAACGGCGAAGGATATGTTGCAGAGAAAGACAGGGATCGCGTTGTTCGTCTTCTGGAACGCCCCGAAGTACAAAATCTTATCCCGGCTGATTTTGAATTTTTGTGGTCTGCAAAAGTACAAACATTCAGGGATGAACAAAAGTTCTATATCCTTTACCCGGTAAAGAAAACACCGGAACTTACGGGCAACGTCATTACAAATGCACAGGCAAGCGTCGATCCGGAAGATAACCGCTCCATTGTCAACATGGAAATGAACAGTGAAGGTTCTCGGGAATGGGCGCGCATTACGGGAGCCAACATCGGAAAACGGATCGCAATTATTCTCGATAAAGGCGTATTCTCGGCGCCTGTTGTTCAGGGTAAAATCCCCGGCGGCCGTTCAAGAATCACCGGTATGGATTCTCCTTCAGAAGCACGACTTCTTGAAATTGTTCTTAAGGCCGGCGCTTTACCGGCGCCAGTCACAACTATCGAACAACGGTCGGTCGGACCGTCACTCGGCGAAGACTCCATCAAAGCAGGCATGAACTCGACGATCATAGCAATCATCTTCACAATCCTGTTTATGATTGTATATTACCGCAGTGCCGGCGCAGTGGCGGATTTCGCTTTGATATTCAACATACTCTTCATACTGGGAGTTATGGCAGGATTTCAGGCAACACTCACTCTTCCGGGTATTGCAGGCATAGTGCTTACAATAGGCATGGCAGTCGATGCGAACGTTCTTATCAATGAACGCATCCGCGAAGAAATGGCCGGAGGAAAGACTCTGCGGGCGGCAATCGATGCAGGTTATGAAAAAGCTTTTTCTGCAATCATAGATTCCAACATCACAACTTTCCTGACAGGTCTGGTTTTATATCAGTTCGGCACCGGTCCCGTGCAGGGATTCGCATTAACCCTGATGATTGGTATCGGTGCAAGTTTGTTCAGTGCAATTATTATTACGCACGTAATATTTAATATTATGACTGAAAAAGGTGTAAATCCGAATTTCGGATAGAATATGATCTTTTTTAGATCAACAATGAGATTGATTATTTAAAGGAGAATTTGATTCGATGCGACTGTTTAAGAAAACAAATATAGACTTCCTGAATGTGCGTAGGATCTGTTATTTAATTTCAAGCAGCTTGATACTTATCGGCATCATTACAATGTTCGTTAAAGGATTAAGCTTCGGAATTGACTTCAAGGGCGGAACGGAAATAGTACTCGCATTTCAGGAAAGAATAGAAGTCAGTGATATCCGCACCGCTCTGACAAAAGTCCAGTTAGGCAACAGCGAAATCAAGTACTACGGCACGGACAACTATGTTTTAATAAACACAGGAGAACAGGCCGAGGGTACTACTATTGCCGACCATATTAAAAGCGCTGTGCAGGCATCAATGCCCGACAAAGCATTTGAAGTAGTAAAAGAAGATAAAATCGGGCCAAAAATCGGAAAAGAACTGCGGACTGATGCACTCTATGCCATAATTTGGGCGTTCGCCGCAATACTGGCTTATATAGCCATAAGATTTAAATTTGCTTACGGACTGGGAGCAGTATTAGCTCTTATCCATGATGTTCTTATTACTTTAGGATTTCTTACTATACTGAACGGATTAATTCCCGGATTGAATCTCGACATATCTCAGGAAATTATTGCCGCGTTCCTGACGCTTATCGGTGTATCCGTAAACGATACAGTTGTGGTGTTCGACCGCATGCGCGAGAACCAAAAAATCTACCGAAGTATGTCGCTGGGCGAAATAATGAGAAAAAGTCTGAACGAAACTTTAAGCCGCACACTTATTACTTCGTTGACAATCTTTCTGGTTTTGGTTGTTCTGCTGGTTTTCGGCGGCGAAGTTAACCGCGGATTTGCATTTACGATGGCTTTTGGTATAATTACAGGTACTTATTCGTCAATTTTTGTGGCCAGCGCTTTTGTGCTCGACTGGACTCAATACAAGAATCGAAAGAAAGCAGCAGCCTGATCCTTTATTGGAATGAGGGGTATCGTATGAAATTAAAAACGAAGGAAGTCAAAGGCGTCACAGTTATCGAGTTGAACGGCAACGTCATCGGAGGCCCCGACGTGACTGTTTTAAACGACTACTTGCACGAACTTATTGCCGAAGATAAAAAGAAAGTCGTCGTTGATCTTAAAATGGTAAAATT
>JAFGLB010000177.1 GCA_016928255.1 Bacteroidota bacterium | reverse complement strand
TGAAATTCCAAGGCCGGTTATTGATAAAGCTCCTTCTGCTGATTTGTGGGAGGGACAGACAGACGAAGGCGAAATCGGCATTACTTACGCTGAACTTGATTCTCTGCTTTTTAAAATGATAGACGAAGGACGCACCGAGGAAGAACTGGTCAGAATTGGTTATGCCGAATCACTGATACAGAAAGTATGCGGAATGATGCGCAGGAACGAATTTAAACGCAGGATGCCCGCAATAGCTAAAGCGTCATATAACAGACTTGGTAAATGAATAATTCATCATCACAATCCGGTGTTCTATATCTTGTTGCTACTCCCATAGGCAACCTGGAAGATATTACATACCGTGCTGTCAAAGTCCTGAATTCCGTCGACCTGATCGCAGCTGAAGACACGCGCAAAACAAAAATCCTGCTGGAACATTACAAAATCGATAAACCAATGGTGAGTTATTACAGCTATAACGAGAAGTCACGAGCGCCCCAATTGATCGATAAACTTTCAGCAGGCCGTTCTATTGCATTGGTATCGGATGCAGGCACCCCGGGAATTTCCGATCCAGCTTTTCATATTGTTAAGCAGGCATTGGAGAACAGTATACCGATCATTCCAATTCCGGGCCCTACGGCATTTATTTCAGCGCTGATAGTAAGCGGCCTTCCAACGGACCGGTTCATTTTTGAAGGCTTTCTCCCGGTGAAGAAAGGACGAAAGACAAAACTTGAATTGCTGAAATCCGAATCACGCACAATGATCATTTATGAATCGCCTCATAGGATCAAACGAACGCTTGCCGATGTTAATGAATTTTTTGGGAACCGCAGTGTGGTTGTAGCAAGGGAGTTGACCAAAAAATTTGAAGAAATTGTCAGGGGTCCGGTTCAATTTGTGCTGGCTGAAATGCAGAAAAAAGAACCGCGCGGCGAATATGTAATTGTTATAGAAGGTGCTTCCAGTAATTCAATATCCGAAGAAAATGAAGAGTAATTTTTTTATATAACTAGAGGCTATCTCAAAAAAGGTGTCTTACAAAAGCCATCTTGTCATACCTGCGGATTTTAAGTGGGCATCTAGAATTTAAGATTCCCGATTAAAACGTTCGGGAATGACAAGGTATTTTTGAGATGGTTTCTAGAAAGGTGATTCATTGTCATACCATTCTTTCGTCATTTCCATCCAGAATAACAAACCCCGCCATTTTCCATACTGCCTGTAGTTACGCTCGATAGTGGTATCGGAAATCTTCCGTCCATTGTGATACAGTTCGCAGTATTTGCTTCTTACCCATGAATCCAATCCGAGATAATCGTAACGGCCGAGGAGTTTTAGAATTCCGGCCGCCGAATATTCGCCGACTCCCTTGATTGACCTCAGCCTCTTAAAAAGCATTTCGGTTGGCATTCCGGACGATCGCCAGTTTTCAATCTCCAATTTACCGCCGGCAACATCTTCGGCAAATTTCAGAACAAACGGCGAGCGGTAGCCCGATTTAATTTTTTTTCGCAGGAATTGTTCGGTTGTACCCGCTATAGTCTCGGGAGCGGGGAAGCTCTTTATTGAGCCGTCGAACGATGTTCCAAGTTCACCGACAAGATTCTCAACCATAATTTCTGTCAATGACCAGCTGCAGTTGGTAGTGCAGATCATTTTTATAATATCTTCGAATACCGAAGGGGCTCTCAGCATGCGTCCCGCTTTTATTTTTGCTATCCACCTGAATTTCGGCCAACGATCAGCTTCTCTGTAGAACTCACAAAAATCTTCTTCAAGACGGAGGCATGATGCAATTTGCCGTTTAATTTCGGAGATCTGAGATTTTAATATTTTATCGGGAGATGTTATTTGAATATTAATAGATAAATCACTGCCGCTTTTAATCCGGCAATATGCAAGTGAATCATTGTTTAACTTGAGCAGCCTGTAAATTGATCGCTTTTCTTTATCAATACTGAACGGCACAAGCGTGCACCATCCGTGGCTGTTTACTGTATGCCAGAAGTTAAAATCCGGCGGTGTCTTGAACGAGATGGAAGTAGTTTTCAGTGTTTTTGATCCTTTGTATGTTTTTTTTTGTAATTTAACATCAGAACAATCCATATGCAAAATCAATGTTATGTCTTGCTTTAAAGAATATGTGTTGCTCCTACAGAGCTTTACGCTTTTTCAATTTTCAAATCTATAAATATAACGTCCCTACGGGACTGTTTTTCTTTGTTCAGACCGCTCCGTAGGAGCGGAATATTTATAGATCAGACGAACAAAAGTATTTCAAGCCCCGTAGGGGCGGAATACTCTTAGTCTGGAATTAATGCTGTGTCCAATTTGTAGTATTGCTTTTTTTAAATAAACCTTACTTATAAAATGCAAGATTATTTCTGAGAAGAGGTTCTAGCTAATGTGATATTTATAAGAAGGGTGAAAAAGTCATAATAATACCAAACTGAGGCACTACCAAAATTATTAAACGATTGCTTTTCCGCTAATCCTTTCCGATTTTTAATAGACACCCGGATGTATTCATCAATAATAGGAGTAAGTTATGCCGAGAGGCTTTTTCATTCCGCAGGGATATAAACCGATTTTAGGCCTGCATGCCACAGAGCAGGCAATCATGAGAGTAAAAGATTTTTTTCAATTAAATATCGCTCTTGAATTGGAACTCAAAAGGATGACTGCACCGATTTTTGTTTTGAAAGGTACCGGCGTAAATGATGACCTGAACGGCGTTGAACGTCCCGTGGCATTTAAGATCCGGCACTTGCAGGACCAGGAAGCGGAGGTCGTGCATTCTCTCGCAAAATGGAAACGTATGGCGCTTGCCGATTATGATATTCCAACAGGCACTGGAATTTATACGGACATGAATGCGATCCGGGCTGATGAAACACTGGATAATCTTCATTCGTTATACGTTGATCAATGGGATTGGGAAAAAGTAATTACAGAAAAAGACCGGAATTTGGATTTATTGAAAAAGACAGTGCAGACTATTTATGATGTTATTCGCCGTACGGAGCTGTATGTATATCATGAATATCCGGAAATCAAACCGATGCTTCCGGAAAATATAACTTTTGTTCATTCTGAAGATCTCTTGAAACTTTACCCGAAACACACCCCGGCAGAACGCGAAGACGCAATTGTGCGCGAACATAAAGCTGTATTTATTACAGGTATCGGAGGCACACTTTCGGACGGCACGATACACGACGGGCGGGCGCCGGATTATGATGACTGGACTTTAAACGGCGATATTTTTGTATGGAATCCGGTCACAGAATGCGCATTTGAATTGTCGTCAATGGGGATACGAGTAGATAAAGCCGCACTTACAAGGCAGCTGAAACTTTCGCGTCAGGAGCAGAGATTAAAATTAAAATTCCATCAGCGGCTGATGAACGACGAACTGCCTCTTTCTATCGGCGGCGGCATAGGACAGTCGCGTTTATGCATGTTTTTCCTTCGGAAGGCGCATATAGGGGAAATTCAGGCCAGTATATGGCCGGAAGATATGATTGCTGAATGCAGGCGCAGTAATATCGTGCTGCTGTGAGCAGTTAGTGCTCAGGTAATTTGTATTCATACGCATTAATATTAACTCAATTCTATAGGATACAAACAAAAAAAATCGTATCTTATAATATATGCCGCAAGTGGCGGCAGACCGCATCCGTGCATTATTCAGGGCATCGGGAGCGGACATTTGAGACTCGCTCTCTGATGATAAAAAGCTAAAGTAGTGCAAGGAAAATATTCCGGCATAATATCCGGAATTAACTTCTCCAGGCGTTTGTAACTTCTATCGGTTTTCCAACTTCTACAGCGTGTTTCTTCATTTTTATATTAAGGATTTATTCATGCCATTTTCAAAATTTGGTCTTGCAGACCAGCTTGTACAGGGTATTCTGGCGACAGGCTACACCGCACCTACAGCAATTCAATCACGCGCTATTCCGTTAGCCGTTGCCGGAAAAGATATTATCGGCTGTGCACAAACGGGAACCGGTAAGACCGCCGCGTTCGTCTTGCCTATGCTTAACAAGTTTCTTAAAAATACAGCTCATCAAAAAAGTCATCATACACGCGGTCTTGTTTTGACACCGACACGCGAACTTGCCCAGCAGGTGGAAGAGTTCGTTACCGGATACGGACGTTTTGCGCCTCTTAAAAGCATAGCCGTCTTCGGCGGCGTAAATATGGAAAGCCAGATTAAGCGTTTGCGCAGGGGAATGGATATAATTGTCGCTACCCCGGGAAGATTAATCGACCATATAAACAGACGAACAGTCGATTTATCTCATGTAGAGATACTCGTCATAGATGAAGCGGACAGGATGTTCGATATGGGATTCATTCAGGATGTCCGGAAAATTATCGGCTTCATTCCGAAAAAAAGGCAGACACTTTTATTTTCGGCAACAATGTCGAAAGAAGTGAAGGATCTTGTAGCGTCTGTGCAGACAAATCCGGAAATGATTGAAATAGGCGAGCGCCGTAAACCTGTCGAGACGGTTAAACAGCATTTTTACTCGGCTTCGCAGGAAATCAAGACAGATTTGCTTTTGCATATACTCAAGGCAAAGGAATTGGATTGTGTTCTTGTTTTCTCGCGTACCAAGCATGGTGCAGATAAAATATCCCGTAAACTCGAACACAGCGGCATTAAGGCAGTGGCTATACATTCAAACAGGACACAGGCGCAAAGGCAGAGAGCATTGGCGGGATTTAAGCAGGGACAATTCAGGGTCATGGTGGCAACCGATATCGCCGCCAGAGGTATCGATGTGGAGGGAATATCGCATGTTGTTAATTTTGACACACCGACATTTGCAGAAGATTACATACATCGTATCGGCCGTACCGGCCGGGCATCTGCGACAGGAGATGCAATTACATTTGTTTCCAACCAGGAGCTTAAGTATCTAAAGAGCATCGAGCGTTATACCGGGAAGAAATTTGAATTAAAGCGTTATCCTGATTTTGATTATACCAAGAAAGCAGCGGTATCCGAGAAACATGCCGAACCGGAATCCTTTGAAAACCGGCGCAGTAAAGGTCGTGGAAGAAGAGAGGAACGGCACGAACACCGGCGTCCGTCTTCCGGAAGGCAGCAGCATGATCGGAGGCACACGGAGTCTTCGGGTAAGCCGTACCGTGAACAAAGACATAAAGATATTCCGGAAAAATCTAAGAGAGAACATAGGCATACAGACACTTCAGGAAAACCATACCACGAACGAAGGCACAAGGATTTTTCCGAAAAAACCCGCGGTGAACAGAGAAATAGAAATTATTCAGAAAAATCGCACAGTGATAAAAGATATAGAGATACATCCGGCAAATCCAGACATGAATTTTCATCGCATGAACGCCGGGATGATGCTGCACGGAGACCGATTCAGGGGTCGGATCGATCACAGTTCATAAAGAAACAGGAACCAGCTCAATCTGCTCCTCCTCCGCCGAAAAACGACTGGCGTGCATTGGTTGCAGAAATTGAATCGGGAAGCAAACTCAAAAAGAAGCTAAAAAAGCTTTTTATCCGAGAAAAGGTATAAGAATATTTTAATATGAGGTATAGAAATATTAATAATTTTAATATTGCAAAATTAAATCATTTTTGGTAAACTTTAACATTCAAGTTTAACCAACCAAAACTATCAACATAAAAAAGGGTGAGTTATGAAAAAAGTCATATTATTTTCAGTGTTATTTTTATTTATTACTGTTACCTCGACTTCTTTTTCACAATTTAAGATGGATATTGGTCCTGCTTTTGGTTTTAATTTTAATCTGCATAACGGTTCGGATCTTCAGGAGGGCGGCACAGGATTTGGTATTTTCTTTGCAGGCAGGTCGGATATGTCGTTCGACCGCAACAGGAATCTTGGAGTTATTTTCGGACTTGCATTTTATGATGGAAGAGGCGGATCTTCCAGTACTTCGGGAACAGATCAATATTATGGAAATTATACACAGGATAATGATGTCAGTATTGCTTATTTCCAGATCGAGACATTGTTCCGTTATCGTCTTAACAGCGGTCTGTATTTCTTTTTTGGTCCGCAATTAGGATTTGATGAGACGGCCGAATTGGAACAAACAACAACCGTGCAGGGATATCAACCTCAAAAAACGAAGACTACTATTAAAGAAACAAAGACCCGGTTTGAACTGAAAACCGGTGCAGGATACGATATTCCTCTCTCAAGACTGATAACATTATCTCCGGAATTTAGCTTTGGTCTCGGGTTAACGGATGTAATAAAAGATGTAAAGTATAAAATCAGCACTATCCAGGCAGGCGTTGTCTGCAAAATCAATGTGATCTAAATCGATTATTTTTATAGCAGCATAAAAAAACCCGATCTGCTAAACGGATTGGGTTTTTTTATTTAAATTACTATTGATCTTACGATTACTGAAATTTAAGTAGTGGGCTATTTTAAGATTCCCTGCCTGCGGCAGGCAGGCCGATAGAAGCATTCGGGAATGACACATTTTTTTTGTCATTCCCGCGGATTTTAAGTCCGTTTCGATATTTATATCGAAACGCGATCTCGACGAAGTCGGCCGGGAATCTTAACATGGTTAACAGGGAAATTGAAATTAACCCTCTACCGAAATTTATTGTCACTTGATTTTTGTATCCCCTTTGCTCAAATTACAGTTAATGAGTTGTTGTTAAACCTTTATGAAAGATGAAAACCATGAAACGAGCCGTCTTAATTTCAACTCTGATTATTATTATAATTGTATTTGCGGCATGTAATATCGGGGAAAAGCAAAAAGGAAGCACTGAAATGACACTCTATCAAAAAATAGCCCGATTCTCTCCAACGGAAATTTCTGCTGATATTTCAAAGCTTACCGACGCAGATAAAAAGGCACTCGATAAAATTATTGAAGCAGCACGGTTGATGGACGATATTTTTTTCAGGCAGGTGTGGAAGGGTAATCCGGAATTACTACAAGAATTACTGAAGGATACGACTGCAGAAGGGCGGGAAAGACTGCATTACTTCAGGATAAATATGGGTCCATGGTCTCTGCTGGATAAAAATGAGCCGTTCATAGAAGCGGCTCCTAAAGAAAAACCCGCCGGGGCGAATTACTATCCCGAGGATATGACAAAAGATGAATTCAACAACTGGCTTGCTTTACTGTCCGAAAAGGAAAAAGAACAGGCAGTCGGATTTTTTACAACAATCAGGCGCAGTGCAGATAAAAGTTTAAAAATGATTCCTTATAACATAGAATATAAAGAATGGCTTGAACCTGCAGGCAGATTATTGAAAGAGGCAGCGGCTTTAACGACGAATAAATCACTGAAGAAATTTCTTACAACACGCGCGGATGCATTTTTATCGAACGACTATTATGCAAGCGATATAACATGGATGGAATTGGATGCGCCTATAGACCTGACAATAGGTCCGTATGAAACTTATATGGATGAATTATTCGGGTATAAAGCGGCATTCGAAGTATTTGTTACAATACGCGACGATGCAGAATCGCAGAAACTTGAAAAGTTCGGAAGTTACCTGCAGGATATTGAAAACAATCTTCCAATGGAAGACAAATACAGGAATCCTAAGCTAGGTGCAATGTCGCCGATTCGCGTTGTAGATGTTATTTATGCGGCGGGAGAGGGCAACAGGGGAGTACAGACTGCGGCTTTCAACCTGCCGAACGACGAAAAGGTTATCCGTGATAAGGGTGCCAAACGCGTTATGCTGAAGAATATGCAGGAAGCAAAATTTAATAAAGTGCTTGTTCCGATTTCCAGTATAGTGATCGATCCCGAACAGCGGTCAAATATTTCGTTCGAAGCGTTCTTCACTCACATCCTTGCGCATGAATTAATGCATGGACTCGGGCCTCACAATATAACCGTCGACGGCAAGCCGACCAATGTGCGAAAAGAACTTAAAGAGCTTTATCCTGCAATCGAAGAAGCAAAAGCTGATATTACAGGACTCTTCGCCATGCAATATCTGATTGATAAAGGCCTGCTGGATAAAAAGCTTGAAGAACAGATGTATACTACATATCTGGCGAGTGCTTTCCGCTCGGTTCGTTTTGGCATTAACGAAGCTCACGGCAAAGCAGTTGCTTTAATATTCAATTATTTATCGGAGGAAGCTGCAATCTGGGCGGATGAGGAATCAGGTACATTTAAAATCGATGACACACGAATTAAACAAGCAGTAGAGGATCTGACGAGGGCAATTCTTACTATCGAGGCAGAGGGTTCATATAGCAGTGCAAAGGAAATAATTGAGAGGTACTCGGTTATTAATCCGGAAATGCAGAATGCTCTTGATTGTTTACATGATATTCCCGTAGATATAGAACCGAGTTTTCCGTTAGCAGCAAAGTCTGCCGGAAGCATACGCTGAGTATTGGAGCTTTTAAATATGAAGAATACGGAAAAAACAGATAATGGGGCAGATAAGATAGAAAATGAAAGGCCCGTAAAGAATAAAGGGAAAAAAATAGGATTCGCATTTGCAGTAGTTGCAGCTGTACTATTTATTATTTTTATGCTAAAAAAAACAGAAAACAGCATGGCCGTTAATGCTCCGGTATTTACGAAACAGGGAGAATTGACGCTGTCCGACGATAAAGGTAATCCCATTGTATCCATAGATATAGAAATTGCCGACGATGAATCCAGGCGTGAAATTGGAATGATGGGAAGAACGGAAATGGCGGAACGCCAGGGAATGCTTTTCGTATTTGAAGAAGAGTATAATGGTTCATTCTGGATGAGGAATACAATTCTGCCGCTGGATATGATTTTTATAGATAAGCAGGGCAGAATAATCACCATCCATAAGAACACAAGACCGTTCTCGGATGAAAATTATCCGGCTGGTGGATTGACATTATTTGTTCTTGAAGTAAATGCCGGATTTACGGATAAATACGGCATTAAAGAAGGAGATATGATTAGCTGGAAGAGGGATTAGTGTAACCTTCTGTCTGAACCTTGTCAAGGTTTCAAACCTTGACAAGGTTGTACATCTTGGTAGCCGAAAGCTTTCTTGCTCGCCGTTTAATGGCGAGAGCTTTCGTGATAAGGAAATCCCGACACGATTTTCAGAAAGTTACTTCAATACGCAACCTGAAGGTTGCGACTACCAACATATATTCCTTGACTACGCGAACTAACCCGCCTGCCGGACGGGCAGGAGTTTGCGATTATCATTTCGGTTGATCAACCTTCCGAAGGTTTTAAACCTTCGGAAGGTTTACGTGTTCTATTCTTTATTCCTCTTTTGCCCTTAAAGAATCCCATATTGCATAAGCAATGAGCAGTATAAAGGCAGCCAGACCTGCTATTTCGCCGTTGGTCGATTCTGCCCAGTGAGCCATATATAACTCCTGATATCCGAACGGCCATTGGATATCAAGGAATTTCAGAAGCGCATTAAGCACACCGAATAAAGCCCCTCCGGCTATAAATCCGGACGCGATCAGTGTGCCGCGCTGTAAGCGGGCGTTATTAAGTTTTTCATTTTTAGTGCGGTTTGAGACGAACCATGCAACGAGTCCGCCAAAGACAAGCGGAGTGTTGAGTTCCTGCGGAATGTACATCCCCAGCGCGAATGCCAGCGGAGGTACTTTAAGAGCTACCAGCAGCAACGCAATTACTGCTCCGATTATGTATAACATCCAGGGTGTTTGCGCGTTGGACATAAGGGGCTTGATAACTGCAGCCATAGCGTTTGCCTGCGGCGCTACCATAGCCTGATCGCCGGTAAAGCCATATGCCTCATTCAGAATGAGTATAACCACGCCAACAGTAGCTGAGGATACGAGAACGCCGAGAAATTTCCATGTTTCCTGTTTTTTTGGTGTTGAGCCGAGCCAGTAACCGACTTTTAAATCGGTAATGAAACCGCCGGCAACGGAGAGAGCCGTACATACAACACCGCCGATGATCAGGGCGCTTATCATACCGGAATCACCGCTCAATCCGACCTGAGTTAGTACTAAAGAAGAAAGTATCAATGTCATCAACGTCATTCCGGAAACCGGATTTGTTCCGGCTATGGCGATTGCATTTGCCGCTACTGTTGTAAACAGGAAGGATATAATCAATACAACAAGAAGTGCAACGATCGATTGTCCGATTGTCGGAACTACTCCTATCACGAAAAATGCAAAGATCGCAATAGCCGTTAATAGAATCAATAATACAATCCAAAGCATACGAATATCGGTCTGTGTTCGTAATGTTTTTTCTTTCCCATCGGTTTTATGATGTAGTATCTCTCTGTAAGCAAGTGAAAAAGCGCCGGCAATGATCTTGGATGAGCGTATAACACCGACGATGCCTGCCATGGCAATTCCGCCTATGCCGATCTGACGAACGTACGTGCGGAATATTTCTTCCGGCGACATTTGAGAAATTAATTTAGTTGCTGTGGCGCCGAGCGGTACAGCAAGATATTGTCCGAATTCATATACCAGAGGCACCAGGACGAACCATGAGAGTAAAGATCCAATAGTCATAATTGTTGCATACTTTAATCCGATGATATATCCAAGTCCGAACACCATTGCCGAAACATCAACCTTGAATACAATCTTAAATTTATCCGAGATTGCCTGTCCCCAGCCGAACATACGCGTTGTAATCACTTCCGACCATGCGCCGAATGCGCTGAAAGTGAAATCGAAAATCCCGCCAATCAAGCCGCTGACTGCAAGCACCATTGCCTGTTTGCCGCCTTTTTCACCTGCCACCAGTATTTCATTTGTTGCAGTCGCTTCCGGAAAAGGAAGTAAGCCATGCATATCTTTTACAAAATATTTACGGAACGGAATGAGAAACAGAATACCGAGAAATCCGCCCAATGCCGATGCGATGAACATTTGAAAATAACTTGCAGGCAAAGCCAGAATATATAAAGCTGGAATGGTAAAAATTGCGCCGGCAACGATAACTCCCGATGCACCGCCGATAGACTGTATAATAACATTCTGGCCCAAGCCGTTCTTTTTCTTTGCAACGCTTGTTATACCGACTGCCAGAATAGCGATCGGGATTGCTGCTTCGAACACCTGTCCGATTTTTAATCCTGAGTATGCTGCAGCTGCAGAAAACAGGACAGCCATAACGAGTCCCCACGTAACCGACCAAACGGTTACTTCCGGGTAGTTTTTTTCCGGGTTCATAATAGGACGGTACTCTTCGCCTTTTTTTAATTCCTTGTATGCATTTTCGGGAAGGCCGCTGGTTGATGCATTTTTTGACATAAAATCTCCTTCTTCTTTTTATCGTTATACCGGTTTGCTTTTTTCGACCCAGATTTGTATAAGGTTTAGCATTGTGTCCACAGCTTTTTCCATTCCCCATACATTTAACCATTCAGTACGGCTATGATAATTTGCACCGCCGGTAAAAATGTTAGGTGTCGGCAGGCCTTCGGCGGTTAAGCGGGAACCGTCGGTACCGCCTCGTATTGGAGTCCATATCGGCTGCAAACCTGATCTTTTGGTAGCTTCGTGCAGGTAATCCACTACTCTTGTGTCTTTTTCCAATCCTTCTTTCATATTTCTGTACTGCTCGGTTATCTTTACTTCAATTTTAGCTTTCGGAAATAAGGGCTGGACTTCAGCGACGGCCTTCTCAACTATTATTTTTAGTTTATCAAGTCCGGCTGTTTCAAAATCACGGAAAAGAATTTTAACAGTCGATTTTCCAACGCCGCCTTCGAGGACATAAGGATGGATATAAGGTTCATAACCTTCTGTTGTTTCCGGTGCCTGATCTTTGGGAAGGCGTGTAATGATTTCGGAGATAACACGTACGGAATTTACCATAATATTCTTTGCACTGCCCGGGTGAATATCGCGGCCATGGACGGTAATAAGGCATGAGTTAGCACTGAATGTTTCTTTATTGAGCTCGCCTGTTGTATCACCATCGAGTGTATAAGCAAATTGAGCTCCGAATTTTTTAATATCGAAGAATTTTGTTCCGGCACCGACTTCCTCGTCCGGAGTGAATCCGATTTTTATCTCTCCGTGCGGTGTTTTGGGATCCGCCATTAATTTTTGAACAGCGGTCATAATAATAGCGATACCGGCTTTATCATCGGCGCCGAGAAGTGTAGTCCCGTCGCTGGTTACGATAGTTTTGCCTATCGCTGATTTCAACGCCGGATTTTCGGATTCACGAATTACAATATTCGGATCTCCCGGCAAAGTAATATCGCCGCCTTTGTATTCTTTTATTATTTGCGGTTTCACATTCGCACCGCTGACTTCAGGCGATGTATCCACATGCGCCACAAATCCGATTGCAGGTACGTTCAATGATACGTTTGCAGGAAGGGAGGCAATTACATATCCATGTTCATCTATTTCTACTTGCGGTACACCAAGTTCTTTGAGTTCTTTGACAAGCAGTTTGAGCAGATCGAATTGTTTGGCGGTGCTTGGGTAAGAATCTGAATCTTCTTTCGATTGTGTATCAATTGCGGCGTATCTGAGGAATTTATCGAGTACAGTGTCTGACATATAATACCCTTTCAAAAATGTCAACAGGATAAAAAAATCCGGTCTTTAAGGAAATATTGATGGACTAAGATAGAAATAACACATTACAAAAGCAGTAGAAAAATTACACAGCCTCTTGCACTAAACCGGAATTGTCTTTATTATTTGAATGTTATCTTATAAATCGGACGCGCCGCCGGTGAAATATCGTATTCTCTGTTTAACAATTGTTATTTTATTTGATTTTCTATCCGTTAAAGCTCAGGTAGGAACATTTCCTTATTCTGAATCATTTGACGGTAATTCAGATCTGCCAGCGGATTGGATATCGGACGGATTTATTATCAATACTTCGGTTTTCCGGTCGTCTCCTCACTGCCTGTCAACAACAGGAAATAGTTTGCTAAAAACAGTCAATTCCTGTTCTTTTAACCTTACGAATAAAAATCCCGATAATCTTGTCTTCTGGGAAAGACGTTCTGCTACCGCAGCAGCGTATAGATTGGAAATCAGGGCTTCAGTCGACGGGGTGACTTTTAATGTTTTTCTGGAAGCGTTTGATGATATATCTTCGACTTCAGGATATGTGCAGAGGATCGTCGATCTGAAAAATGCCGGCCTTCAGAATCGCCCGGACGTCAGGTTCCAATGGCGTTTGCTCGGCGATAATACCAACAATACCGGCATCCTGAGGATAGACGACGTAACTTTGACTGTCTGTACCGGATTTGATGTGGGTGTTACTTCGATAGTTTGTGCTCCTGAAAATGCAGACAGAAAAGACACGCTGGTTTTTACCGCCCGAATAAAAAATTACGGATCTTTTACGGCTTCAAATTTTAACATTACTTTTTTTGTTGATAGTGATAAAGATGGCCTGGCAGAAAAAGAAGAAATTGCTCTTGAATCAGGTTCACTTGAACTTAACGCGGGCGATTCCTTGACTAGCAGTGCATCGTATAAACCGGCCGGGGCAGGCAAGTTTATGATTACTGCCGTCGTTAACCTGACTCAGGACGAGAATGAATCAAATGACACATTAAGTACTGAATTTATAGTAAAAGGTATTAAAGGAGATGTTGTTATCAATGAAATAATGTATGAACCGCTCGCCGGTCAATGCGAGTGGATTGAATTGTATAGCAGAAGCACTCAGCAAATTGACATAGCCGGCTGGACACTTAACGACAGGTCGTCTTCGGCCGGCAGTAATTTGTTTAGGATATCGGATTCTTCAATAGTAATAAACCCGGGTGAATTTGCAGTTATTGCCGAAGATTCTACTATATGCTATATTTTTCCATATTTAAGAATGGGATCGACTCTCAGCCGGCTTGTAGTTTTAAATCATGCGAACGGATTCAGTTTGAACAACGACGGCGACGATATTGTGTTGAAGGATATTGCCGGACAGAGTATCGACAGCGTTTCATATTTACCCATTTGGCATCATCCTGATATTATGGATACACGGGGGAGGTCGCTTGAGCGGATTAATCCCGAAATCAACTCGAACGATCCGAGAAACTGGAGGACATGCACTAATTCGGCCGGAGGGACGCCCGGCAGGACTAACAGTGTGCTGACCATAGGAAGAACAGATAGATCAAATATTTCAATTTCGCCTAATCCATTCTCTCCTGATGCTGACGGTTTCGAAGATTACTGCAATATTCATTATAATTTTTCAATGAATGTATATTTGTTAAGCGTAAAAATTTTTGATATAAAAGGCAGATGTATCCGCACACTTGCCAACTGTGAGTTATCCGGTACAAGCGGCAATATTATCTGGGATGGATTTGATGATAAGAGGCAAAGGGCGCGTATTGGTGTTTATATTATTTATATTGTGGCAACTGAACAGTCGAGCGGCAGAGTTGAAAGTGCAAAGGCGGCGGCTGTTGTAGCGGGAAGATTATGAGGTGTTTTTCTACTTTAGGTTAATTGGTGCCATCGTGTTTCAACTTGCCGATTCCCCAGTATAAAATTGCTATGAATAAACCCGGGTACATAGGTTCTATTCCGAACCAATATGCCGGATTGCCGTTCACCGAGTAAATATATCCTGTAACCAGACTTGCAGTCGAGACAAGCCAGCCGCTAACCATAGCATAAAATGCATAGGCGGCAGGAATTTTTAATTTTTCGAAATAACTCGCCAATACGGGTATAAGTAATCCGGGTATTATACATGTGCCTATTGAATACCATATACCGACAACTGAAGGAATTAGAATTGCCAACGCAATAGAAAAAAGCGCTGAGATTAGGAGTCCGATTTTCGTCCATCTCTGTACGATAACCGAATTCTCCGGAGTGTTTTTTAGCCTGCCTGCAATATCTTTCCCGATAGTGATAGCCGAAATAAGCGTAAGACTGCTCAGCGTCGACATGATAGTTGCAAGAAGTCCGATAAAGAACATGCCCTTTGCCGCTGCAGGCAGAGTAATTTCTGCCAGGAGAGGGTAGGAAAACATAGGTTCGGATGATTGCGGGAGCGAAGCCCTTGCGTACAATCCAGCTGAAGTAGTCAAAAAATCAAAAACAAACCAGAATAGAACGGAAACAAGAATTCCTTTCTTTGCCGTTTTACCATCTTTTGCCGCATAGCATCTCTGGTGAAAAGCAGGATCGACGAGTGTCCATAAAGCAATAAAAAACCAGACAGCAATATATTCTATCCTGTGTCCGCCATGCCAGGTAAGGTGTGTCGGAGTGACATGAGATTGGATATAATCAAGCCCGCCGAATTTTGTATATGAGAAAAACACAATAAGTCCGAATCCTATAAACATCATCACAAATTCAAATGCATTCGCCCAGATATCCGACCTGAAGCCGCCTTTGTAGAGATAAACTATCGTAAGGAAAGTAGTAATGATGATGCATAACTTCAGATCAATTCCGAATATTAATTGAGCGAGAATGCCGAGCATAAGTACATAAGCGGCGGGGGAAACGAGAAAGAAAGTGAGTATGCCGCCGGCAATTGCGGTCCGTTTATCGTATGCCTGCTCGAGTTTGTCAGGTATTGTATATAGGTTGGTTGCACGTATTTTCTTTGCCAGAAAGAAAGCGAAAAAGACAGCGAATATATAATAAGGGACACCGAATATTACCCAGTTTGAAATGCCGTACCGGTACGAGTATTCTCCCACACCCAGAATGCCTCCGTACCAGGTGGATACAAGCGTGGCTACGAACATGGGAAGTGTCAGTGTACGGCTGGCGAGCAGGTAATCATCGTTGCCCGATTTTTGTCTGCGCGCCGCCCGGAATCCGATAAAAACAACTGCACTAAAATATAAAATAATGAGTGCAGAATCTACGAAGGAGAAATGGATCATACTCGAAATTTTACTTCGCCTTTCTCATTATAAAAGCGATAAGAACACCGTTTTGCACTTTTATTTTTACATGAGGAGATACGACTAAATTGCTTGTGCTTTCGCGGACGCCAAGCTGAAGTGACTCGTTGTTAAGGTTCCATTTCAGGCCGGTTGTGATAATCCCGCTGCATTTTGTAAGCGGAAGAAGGGATATGCCTGTTCCGATGTTAAGATCGGCCTCCAGCTTGTGACCGACCGGAATAAATTCACCTGTACCATCAATGAATTTTATTTCGGCTTTATGCGAGAATTTAGCAAGTGCGCTTAGATTGCCTACAGCATGATCAAGCCGGCCGCCTGTTGCACCAAGTACAGTTATTTCGGTACACTTTTTTTTAATTGCTTCCGTTAAAGCTTTTTCCAGATCGGTGGAATTCTGGCTTTTCAGTTTTTTCAGTCCGACTTTTTTAAAAAAACGCAGAGTTTCTTTTTGCACAGAGTCGAAATCGCCTATTATCAAATTCGGAATACTGCCGAAATAAACCGCTAAATTCGCTCCTCCGTCGGCACAGATAAAATAATCAGCCGCTTCCAGATACTTTTTAAATAACTGCTTATCAGGCGGTTTGCCGTTTGCCAGTATCAATGCGTGTTTTATCGTCTTCATATTTTATAAAATTCCTATTTTTATGCCGGCCCACAACCATCGGCCCGGCATCGGGATACCTGCAATCTCTTCATAAGTCTGATTTAATAAATTACTTCCCTTAATATACATTTTTAAAGAAGAGATTTCTTTGGAAAAATCAGCATCAACAAGCGTATAGTTTGCGTTGTTAGTTTTGATTTTATGAATAACGCCGGCAGTATACTGGATGCTCAAAGGAAGTCTGCCGGAAACAAAGACCGAGATCTTATGTCTTGGATGATTATAACTGTAACGCGATGAAAAAACGGGTCGGTGTTCAATCCTGGAATCGAGGTATCCGTAGTTAATGGATATGTGTTCCAGGTTTATCAATTTAGACGAAATATAATCCTTCGATGTACTGGCTGTCCGCCATTGGATACTTATTTCAAATCCATGTATAACGGCACTTGAAAAATTCACCGCCTGTGCCGTGTCGATAGGTGTATATCTGACATAATCTATAAGATTTGTATGATCCTGCCTGAAGAGAGACAAAAAGACACGCATTTGCGAGTCAGTATAGTGTTCCCAGCCCGTTTCGTAAGACCAGCCCATTTCAGGTTGAAGCGATGGATCTCCGTGAGTCGATGAGTTGTGGATGTATAATTCTGTATAAGTTGGAGCGCGAAATGACCGGCCTGCAGTTGCGTAAATTTTATTCTGCGGCGTGAGAAAAAAACCGATGCCTGCATTCGGACATAATCTGGAATTGTAATTGGAATGAAAATCAATTCTCATTCCGGCATCCAGAGTCCACCCGGAAAATTCAGACAGTACCGATGCGAATACGGCTCCCGAATTTCTGAAATGTTCTTTATAAACATTGCTGATAATATTGTTGTAAGAGTACTCAACTCCCGAAGCCATGTTCACATGCTCGTTAAAAGCGGTTATTCCTGTTATTTCGCCATTCAATACATTTGTTGTATGTGAACATATGTTCTGATCCTGCAGACGGATATCATCCATGAACATGTCGTAATGCCTTCGATAACTTATTTTCGGTATTAATTGAATCGATCTGACTTCCAGTTTACTGCCGATATTGACAACGGATGTTTCGGTCCATTCTTTTGAAGGCAGGTTTCTTCCGGGTGAATAGAAATCAAATGCACCGAATTCCTTTTTTGTATACCCGGCGAAAAGCGATATATCGGTAAATCCTGTATGGATATCGTTCGATGTAGACATATTAAAAATTGAGAAATCAGTATCGTAGCGGTAACCGCTGCTGCGTGAGAAAGAAATATTGTTTGCAGAACTTATTACGGATGAAGCGGACTCGTATGTGCCGCTTGCTGTGAACAGACCGTAATTCCCGCCTTTTAATGAAATATTTGCGGAAGTTTTTTCCGGTTTGCGTGTAATTATATTTACGACGCCTCCTGCCGCATTTGCCCCGTATTGTGATGAACCGGGTCCACGTACAATTTCGATCCTTTCTATTTGCCCGGTTGAAAGAGGCAGGTCGAAATTATGATGAGCAGTCTGCGGGTCATCCAATCTGGAACCGTTAAGCAGTATCAGGTTTTGTGAAAAAAGTGTTCCGCGTATGCTTAAGTCAGTTTGTGCGCCGAATACTCCGCGTGACTGAACATTAACCTGCGCGAATCGCTGCAGGATGTCTTCGATACTTGCAGATGAAAACAGTTCGGTGCTTGTAAGTTCAATAACATCAAACGAGCGATTGACAGACGAGGCGGCTGTCGGTATTCGATTGGCAGTGATTACGATCGGCTTCAGTGCGACTGTAATCGAATCTGTTTCCTGCGCATTCGTTCCGATATATCCGGCAAGTATTAGTATTAAAATCCTGCAGTAATTCAAAAATCAGTCTCCGTTATAGATATGTCGAAGTATTCTAGTAACTCACGTTACGCAGTTTGCTAGAAATGTGTATTGAAAAAACTTTTTTGCCGCAAGCTTTTTCCGGAGGAATGCCTTCGGCAAGCTCGTGGATAATAAAATCAAAAGTATGCTCGGGTTTTAAC
>JAFGLB010000019.1 GCA_016928255.1 Bacteroidota bacterium | reverse complement strand
GAAATGAATGTTAAAAAGACAATTACGTTAGATGCTCAGTACAATAAGGTGTGGGAAGCACTGACTAAACCGGAAATTATAAAAAAATATATGTTCGGTACGGAAGTCGTTTCTGAATGGAAGGTAGGAAGTCCGATTCTTTGGATCGGTAATTCGGATGGTGTGGATAAGATCAGGATGAAGGGCGCGATTGAAAAAATTGAAGTCGGCCGATTGATACAGTTCTCAACTCTCAATATGGATGCCACGTATACAGACGTTCCTTCAAATTATGTAAAAGCAACTTACGAACTCGTACCAAAACTTGGCAAGACCCAGTTGTCTGTAACTCAAGGAGATTTTTCAAGAGTCCAGGACGGCAGAAAGAGATTTATCCAGGCCGACGGCGGATTAAATAAGACTTTAAGCGCGTTAAAAACCTTTATAGAGACCAAACATAAATAAAAATTATAGAAGTTGACTTGATTCGGAATGATCTCCGGTTTGTCACCGGACCATTCCGAATTTTTTATTTTTTGCAGTCATCCTGATGAAGTATTTCAGACGCTGGTTGAATACCCCGGGACGCGGCCTTGCAGAGTCAATCCATCCGATTCGAATTCGCTTATAAGACATTGGAAATTTTACGAAGTGTTTCCAAACAGAAGGTTGTGATTTTAAGATATCAAGTATGTCGCTGGGAATAGCAAATTTTTTTAATTTGTGCGAAGCGGCCGGTTTCTTCGGATTTTTCTCCATATGATGCCGGATGCTTTCTAATCCGTATCTTGTCATCTTCTTTTCTTTGATAAGCCTGTGAATGCGTTCCTTATTCAGGACTGAAAGCTTGCTGTTTTTTCGCCGCGGGCTGAATCTTTGTGCATAGCATCTGCTGTCTATCGGCTTCAGTATACTGTCAATCCAGCCGTAGCAAAGCGCCTCTTCAACTGCGTCGTTATAAGGAATACGAGGCTTGCCGCTTTGTTTCTTGTAATAAATCAGCCAGATATCCGGTGCCAGTTTGTGATTTTTCGACAGCCATGCGCGCCATTCTTTTCTGTTTTTTACCAGTAAGGTTTTCCCGATCTCCATTGATTTTTTTTTCCTTTATGGCTTTGACTCTTTCTTTTCGGGATAAAGAACAACTTTTACATAGTTCTCGTTATTAAAATATTTTTTTACGGCGTCCTGTATAGCTTGAGCCGATAACCGGTCTACAAGCTTTGGATAATTCAGTATCATTTCGGGATTTTCATTGTTGTCGTAATAGAAGTGCAGATTATTCAGCCAGAAACCGTTTTGCTTTATATTCTTTTCATATCTCCGGCGCTGGATCTCGCGTATTTTTTCAACCGTCATCATATCCAACGTGTTGAATTTTAGACTGTCAATCAGCGCTGTTACACCGTTTACGAGTTCGTCAACCCGGTCGGGATTGCATCCCCACGAAACTGAAATACTGTATCTCTGGCGCGGGATCAGCGAATGTGATCCGTACGCTCTCACTCCGTATGTTCCACCTTTTTCTTCCCGCAGAACTTCCCGCAGTTTTATATTCAATGCTTCGATCATGGAATTGAAATAATACCGGTTTTCCTGCGACCAGTCGAACGGACCTGTAAATGTTATGTTAACTGTGCTTTTCGGCTCTATTCCTCTATGCAGCTGTTTTTTGATAATGCCTTTCGGATTTTCTATTCCGATATCCTTCCAGCTTTCAATCCGCTTAATCGAAGGTAGATTCGCAATGTAACGCTCTACAAGAGGTCTGATGGTGTCGATATTAAAACTCCCTACGAATAGAAATGTAAAATCACTGAAATCCGCGAACCTATCTTTATATACAGATATAGCCTTGTCAAGATTAATTTCTTCAATCATTGGAATAGATACAGGCCTTGACCGGAAATGATAATTAGCTAGTGTAACCTGGATTGTATCGTTGTATGCGGCTTCCGGACTTACATCACGATTTTGCAGCATGGCTTCATATCGGGTAATAAGAGAAGTATAAGCCGTCGTATCCTTTCGCGGCGAAACAGCATATAAATGCAAAAGCTGGAACATGATTTCCAGGTCTTTCGGCGTGGTGCTGCCGCTTAATCCTTCTGAAAGCTGACTTATTGACGGACTGATGTTCACGATCTTTCCGCTCAGCTCTTTTTGAAGATCCGTGGCGTTAAAGTCACCGATTCCCGACTGACCGATTATTGACGATGCAAAAACGGCGGAAACATATTCGGAGTCCGGGACTAAAGATGTGCCGCCGTCGCTGAATGCGGAAAATAGTATCTCTTCGTTTTTGAAATCGGTAGGTTTTAATATTACTCTTGCTCCGTTCGATAAAATCCATTCGGTTACTCCGAGCAGGGCATTCTTTTTTTCTTCGATAATTATTCCGGGTGAAGGCAGATTATTAGTAAGAGGTCTCGAACTAACTTTATCTATATACGGCTCGATTTTTTCGCCGGCGGTTTTATTAAACGATGCGATTACTTCCTCACGCGCCGGTAATTTCAAGGATTCTTTTTTGGGCGCTGAAATTGCTATGACACGGTTCTCCTGAGTCATCCTTTCATCCGCGAGTTTGTTCACTTCTTCAAGGGAAATTCCCGGTAAAAATTGCCTGAATAAACTCAACTCAACTTCAATGCCGGGAATAGTCTCGTCTGTCAGAAAATTCCGGATATACTCGTTTATAATGGTCCCGGATTCAGTTTTGTCGCGTTCCAGGTATGCTCTTTCCATCGCGCGCAGAATTTGTTCTTTTTGCCGTTCCAGCTCCGTGACTGTAAAGCCATGCTGCTTTACCCGGTAACCTTCTCTAATTACGGTCTCCAGTCCGCCCAGAATTGAATTTTCCATAACGCTGGCACCCAGAAAATAAGCATGCTTTTCACCAATAAATCTTCCATCGCCGCTGTAACCGTAAATAAAGGGCGGTTCCGGTTGCTGAAGAAGTTCCCGGAGGCGCGCATTCAGCATCGCGTCGTAAAGGCCTCCTATTATCATGTCCCTATATTCTCCTGCGGTCTTCGGCTCTTTAGTATCCCGTTTAAAGATGATTTCAGCGGAAGCGCGTGTTAGTTCCGGATCTGCTACAATTGAGACAAGTACTTCTTTATGGTCCGGAACTGGATATTTAATCCGTTCTCTTTTGTTTTGCGGATTTTTTAGACCTGAAAACAGCTGTTTTATTAGTGCCTCAATTTCTTTCTTATCGAAATCGCCGACAGCAAATACTGCCGTCAAATCCGGGCGGTACCAATCACGGTAGAATTTTTTTAACGCATCATACGGGCAGGACTCCACGATTTCCTTTTTTCCAATGGGAAGCCGTTCGGCATAACGGGATTTATAAAGCTTATACGGTATATGCTTCATTGAAACACGGTAATCAGCGTCTCTGTACAGGCGCCATTCTTCGATTATCACATTGCGCTCTTTATCAATTTCTTCATCGTGGAATGAAATATCCTGCGCCCATTCTTTCAAAATCTGGAATCCTGTTTTCATGACTTCAGGCGAATCTGTCGGTACCTGCAGCATATACACAGTTTCATCAAAGCTGGTATAAGCATTCAACTCGGGGCCGAATCTGATTCCGGATTTTTCAAGGAAGTTCACGAGCTCCTGCTTTGGAAAACTCTTTGTGCCGTTAAATGCCATATGTTCGACAAAATGTGCCAGTCCCTGCTGGTTATCGTTTTCAAGTATTGAACCTGCTTTAACAACTAATCGCAGTTCAGCGCGTTTTTCCGGACGCTTGTTTTCACGAATATAATATTTCAACCCGTTATCGAGTTTTCCTATGGTGATCTTGGGATCAGGAACGAGGACTTGAGCATTATCGAATGCTTCCTGTGCCATGATGTTGAGTGAAAACACCAAATAAGAAGAAACAAATACTATGATAAATGATTTATAACATCTCATTGTTGATCCTTGCATTAAATTGATAATAAAGAGTTTTTTTCAGTCTACAATAAACAACGTTGCGCCGTCTTTTGTGTAAGAACTGTGCGGGTAGTTTTCGTCTTCAACCTGGTATGACATGCCTTTGCAAAGCTGTGTGATTCTTCCATCCTTCAGCAAGGTAGTCATTTCGCCTTCGAGGCAGTAAAGGATGTGCCCTTTTTTGCACCAATGGTCTGCTTTATAACCGGGTGAATACTTTACAACGCGCACGCGTATATCGCCGAATTGACGTGTCTTCCACTCTGCATATCCCGATTCGCCTTCATGCCTTTCGCTTTTCATTTCCTCCCAGTTAACCGCCTCAAAAGGAACGTCTCTGATAATCATAGCATATTTCTCCGCGCACCTTAAATAGAAAATTCTTATTTATTGGATGATAAAGCTTCTCATTGAAACTGAACCATTTTGTATGCCTTCATGAAAGAATGTGATTTCTTCTCCTTTTTCCTGCAGAGCCGCAATATATAACATGGGCAGGTAGTGATCGTTTGTAGGCACTGCAAGCTCTGCCGCCGGGCTGATATTTCTGAAATGCAGTAAACGCTCGGTGTCTTTCTGCAGAAGCGCGTCTTTAATAAAGCTGTCGAATTCCACGGCCCACGGAAACGGCTGGGCATCTTCCATGTATTCAGACTGGCGCAGATTCTGAACTATGTTTCCGCTTCCTATTATCAGGATTTTCTGCCGGCGCAGAAAAGAAAATTTTCTGGCAAAATTATAATGATCCTCTTCGTTCATAGTCATGTCAATACTCATCTCCAGCACAGGTATGTCTGCCTGAGGATAAAGATATAACAAAACTGCCCATGCGCCCTGGTCAATTCCGCGTTCTTTGTCAACTTGTATATTCTTAAATCTGGAATCCTGAACAATAGAACTGGCAATTTCAGGCGCTCCGGGCGGCCTGTACTTTATTCTATATAATTCATGCGGAACGCCGTAAAAATCGTAAATCTGCTCCGGCTTTTCAGCACTGTTCACGTATGTTCCGCGGGTCAGCCAGTGCGCCGATACTACGAGAATTGCCTTTGGCCTTGGAAGAGCGGCGCTTAGTGACTGTAAGGACTGTGTATATGTATTATGACTGACAATGTTCATCGGTGAGCCATGCCCGATGAACAAAACAGGCATTCTGGAAATCGGCATTTTTTATCAGTGTATCAGATTGTTCTTTTTTCTTAGATCCTAAGCTCTGAGTTTCTTCATATCTTCTTTCATTCTTTTTATATCATTTATCCAATCTTCGATGTCCTGTTCATGCTCCAGCTCTTCTCCCAATATCGTCGTGGCCATCTGATGCGTCGTGTGGTCTTTTCCGTTGGTGAAGTCCGCTAGATCTTTATATCTCTTAATAGCGCATCGTTCGCCGTTCAGATTCTGTTTCAGTACGGCTTCCACGTATGGATCCAGCGGTGCTTCGTATTCGCACTTGCTCAGTTTAAACCAATCAGCCGGGTGTGTTACGGGTGTTCCGCCAAGCTGTATTATCCGTCCAACAACCAGCACGGCATGATTTAATTCCTGCGTAGCATGAAGCAGTAATTCAGGTTCAATTTCGCTCCTCATCGGGCCTTCCATGAGTCGTGCTCCAATCCAGTACTGGTAATACGCCAGCCATTCTTCGCTTAATGCTTCGTTTAGAATTGTGATTAATTTTTGAACATCTACTCCCGCGGTTTCAATTCCATGTGCACCCATTTGTATTCTCCTTTTTAATTTTTGTATTTTTTAACGTTAAATAATCATAGTTTGTTCCCGTTTATTCCGGCGCTTTTTTTGTACTTTATGATATCCAGCTGCTGCCGGGTTGATTTCGGCTTTTTTTTCCGCTTTCAGCATAAGCAGATAAGAGATATAAAACAGGGAGGAGGCAGTGAATATTTTTCATTTACCTCTCCTTTTCATTCTCGGAATCTTGATCAAAATGCAAAAAGATTTTTTAAAATAAAACAATATATCCCTGAAAAAAAGCCGTTAATGCATTAATGTTTTATCAACTGACAAAAAGCCGTTTAGTTGAGAAGTCGGGATCGCTGGTCAGGTTCACGCCTAATTTGCGTAATCCGGCTTCGTCACCGGGAGTCGGCATGTGAGTCAGGTGTACTTCGCATCCTCGCAAATTTTTTAAATTCTCCACCGCTTTTTGAGCAGCGGGATCTGTCGCAGCATTTATATTTAATGCAATTAGAGTCTCTTCCAGGTCGAGGCTGAGCATTTTGCCTTTTAGAATTTCCTTTTTGAAATAGTTTAATGAAGCGATAATGTTCGGGGAAAGCAAATGCATGCTGTCCGGCAAATTTGCCAGATGTTTGACGGCATTCAGTACTAGTGCGGATGATGCATGCATCAGTGTAGAGTTCTTGCCTGTAATAATTGTCCCGTCTGCAAATTCAATTGCCGCTCCGCAGTATATACCGTCATTCCCCTTTGCCGTACTTTCCGCTTCTGCAGCTGCTGTTCGGGCCGGATTAACGACGGTGCGGTCTTCAGGCGAAACACCTAACTCGTTAAGAAGCATCTCGGCACGCTGGACAGTTTCCTTCTCTGTAAATCCCAATGCATATTCACACGCATACCGGAAATAACGCCGGATCACTTCCTGCTTCGCCGCTTTTTGCGCTTCTTCATCATCGGTAATGCCGAAACCCGCACGGTTTACTCCCATATCCGTTGGTGATTTATAAAAAGAAGGTTTGTCCGTGATTTTTTCGATAATCCGTCGAAGAAGTGGAAAGGCATCCACGTCGCGGTTATAATTGATGGATACTTCGTTGTATGCTTCAAGATGAAAAGAATCAATGCAGTTAAAATCGTGTATATCGGCAGTTGCTGCTTCATAAGCGATATTAACGGGGTGTTTCAGCGGAAGATTCCAAATAGGGAACGTCTCAAATTTTGCATATCCGGCATGCACGCCGCGCCTGTATTCGTGATAAAATTGTGAAAGACAGGTAGCAAGCTTTCCGCTGCCGGGCCCGGGGCCCGTGACAATAATAATCGGTTTGCTTGTCACTATATAAGGATTAGACCCGTATCCTTCATCACTTACTATAGTGTCTATGTCTGTCGGATAGCCATGTGTTGCGCGGTGAGTATAAACATGAATACCGCGCCGTTCCAGTTTATTCATGAATATTGTTGCGGATGGCTGCTCATTGAAACGTGTAATTACGACTGCTGCAACATTGATTCCCCATTCGCGTATGTCGTCGATGAGTCTGAGAGCGTCGGAATCGTAAGTGATCCCAAAATCAGCGCGCATCTTCTTGCGCTCAATATCGCCGGCATATATGCACAGGATAACTTCGGATTTATCCGCAAGTTTTTGAAGAAGGCGCATTTTTACATTCGGATCGTAACCGGGCAGTACACGCGATGCATGATAATCGTACATCAGCTTGCCGCCGAATTCAAGATATAATTTATTATCGAACCGGTTGACACGTTTCAGGATAGCTTCGCTCTGCTGGGCCAGGTATATTTCATTATCAAAACAAATATTTTGGGGCATATCTTACCGTTTTTTTGAATAATATAATTTTCTGTACTGCTCCGATTCAGGTATAGTAGAGAGTTTTCTTCTTATCTACAAGAGCGGAACAGAAGATAAAATAATATTCGAAAAAAAAACTTAACGGCTGCGGATGGAGTTTGTCAGCTCGCCGCATCTTGCCAGTGCTTCTTTTTCGGACTGGCATAGAACTGCCAAAATCAGGTTCCCGTTATAAGTAATGCACAATCTGGAACCTTTTTTATCGGCCATAGTTATATATGTTCCGTCGTCTTTGAAGTCAGAGTACCTGCTTCCGTTTTTAAGAGAGCCGCATGCTTCGGCATAACGTTCTTTCGATTCAATGTCCGACTTGTACTTGAAAATAAATATTCTGTGACCCGGATAGATCCCTACAACTCCTTCCGTCATTTTGAATATATTCTTTGTGTCAAATGTGTAGAAGGAGGAAAGTCCGATGCTGCCCCTGAAATAAGAAGATGACAATAAACCGATATCCGGCAGGTATCCGGATATCACAGGTTTTTCTCCCGGCAGGCCAAGACGGCTGTCTATAATTGACGCCATGGCTATAAGAGCCGATTTTGTTGCGTCGGATGTGTCTGTTCCGGTAATATAAATAAGAAACCTGTTTTTCCAGAAGATCAGATAATAATCATACATCCGGCATTCGCTGCCGATTTGCAGTTTGTTTTCATTATTACCGGCATTGAGCGAAAACATGCCGTACGCTGCTGAAGCATCCGACATCTCGTATATTTCGATCTTGATTGAATTATTATGATGGTTACTATAACAGGCAGAGGCTGCCTGTAAAAAGCCGTATTCCATGTAAATATCCGCACCGCCGTCTATAAGCGTAAACAGTTCTTCACCGGCATATACACTGGTGGGCTCTTTAATATCCCATCCTTCAATTTCGCATGCCGCCGGCAGGTATGTGAGAATTTTATTATCCTGCGAAAATATTTTCACAAAAAGAAGTGCATTGAAAATCAGCAGGCAGATAATTTTTCCTGTAGCCGTCTTCATAATGTAATTCTATCTGAAAAATCAGATCTCTTTAATGGATAATTTGCCGATATCAATTTCGCCAAGACCGAGTTCATGTGCATATCGGATCATCAGTACTTCTTTTGGGGTCAATCCAAGCAGGGCGGCGCAGTAAGCATCCACGGCGACACAATTCTTTCCGGCTACAATTTTATTCGCTTTTTTAAGCTCACCGGGACCCGCCGGTCCGTTGTTGATTACAAATTCAGAAGCATCGACGATGCATATATTTGGCTGGCGTATTAAATTCACGTCGGCAATGCACTGAGATAAAAATTCAACATCATTATAATACCCGAACGTACTGCCTTTTTTCGAGCCTTGATGAAAATACCTGTTGGTTGACCTTGAACAGGCGCCCATCATGTTTTTTAGATTTGCAGTGAAGCTTGTACCCTGATGGTTTTTTACTATCGGGATATTTATAAAAACGTCTACGTTAAGAAGAGTCTCCGATATCTCGGCCTCCTTGAGCAATTTGCTCTTGAGAATACCGACATTCTTTTTTGAATCTCCCGATTTAATTTTATCAATTTCTTTTTCGAACTGCCCGAAATATTTACTCCGCTTCCAGTACCCTGAAGATGCGTCTTCAATTGAATAAATTTCTTTGGCACCTGCATCAAGACACATCTTCAGTACGGCAATTGCCGCATCCGGATTCGTATATGTTCCGGGTTTGCTCCAGGGTGAATTGATAAGAAGTCCGACTTTATTCCCCTTTGCTACGAATTTGCCCATCCCGCCCAGCAGCTCAACGGCTTTAATAGTATTTTCGAAACAGTTGGTTCCATTCACCACAGAAATATCTATCTTAGGATCGGCTAAACCGCCGAACAACGATTGTGGAAGAGAAGCTGATCCGGCTGCGGCGGCAATACCGGCTGCAATGCTTTTTTTTATAAATTCACGACGACCAATATTATTTTTCATCAATCGTCTCCTTTCACGCATTATTTATGCATGCATTATTTTGTATCCAGTATCAAAGGCAGGCCGTCTTTACCTGCACCGATAACAATGACTTTGGCATTAGGTGATTGAGCAATCTTTTCCGTCGCTTCAATTCCTTTCCATCTCAGCAGTTGTTCGCTGATTCCGCGTGCGACAATGTTTTGGAAATCGGAAATACCTTTTGCTTCAATTCTTTTTCGATCGGCTTCCTGGCTTTCCTTTGCGAGAATAAATTGCATCCTTTGACTTTCCTGATCTGCGCGCTGCTTTTGTTCAATGGCTTCAGTTAACTGCGGAGGCAGATTAACATTTCTCAGGGGAGTCGATTCAACTATAATACCGCGCGGCGCTATAGTCCTGGCTAATTCGTCCTGGATCGCAACGCCTAAGCGCTCCCTTTCAGTAGAATAAAGCGCGCTGGCCTGAAAACTGGCCGTTACTGCACGACTGATTGAGCGGAAATTGGGAATTAAAATAATCTGCTCATAATCTCCGCCGTAAACCGTCTTGTATACCTGTGCAACAGAATCGGGATCCAATCGGTAAAGAGCACTTATTTCCAAACCGATTGTCAATCCTTCACGTGAAAGCACCTGCATCAGCTCTTTGTGCTCCTTTGTCTGCGTTGAGAATTTTATGACTCTTGCCATAGGATTCACAGGTTGTATCCCGGAGGGAAGCACATTATCGGAAACTACGCCGAAAAAATCCACTACTCCGACGTGTCCGGCAGGTATCTGAGTAAAACATTGGACCAAAGCGATGATAACAAATACTATCGTGGCTCCTCCCGCCGCTGATACAGTAGTTTTAAACATAAGATTTTTTTCTTCACGTACTTTTTTCCGCGCGTTCATCCAAATTATAACAGAAATAATAATGCCGAGAAGACTAATTATGAATAACATAAGACCTCCAATTAAGATTAAAAAAAAGAATGATTACCAAAATTCAGACTTTGTAATTATCGGAAACTTATTTTTTTTACCGGATACTATGAATAATGAATGGTACGGACGATTCTTACAGCTGAATTCAGACTTAAAGGATTCATCAATCCGGCGGCTGTGACTTTCCAAAACAACCACCGGAAAATGATTTTATTTCATTAAACCTTTAAGAAGATCCATTCCCTTTGCCATTAAATCACCTTCGGGCATTTTCCCTCCGGGTGTCAGCCTGTCAACGATTTGGGGAAGCATATTTGAAACTTGTTTGCTCGCCTTATCGGTGTTAACACCCAGTTTTGCGGCTATCTGGCTGATAGTATCGGATCCTAAAGCATTTTGTATTTGCTGCGGGCTGACAGGCATGTTTTTACCTGTGCTGATCCAGGAATTAACAACATCTCCAAGGCCTTTTGCGGAAAGCTTTTCTACCAAACCGGATATTCCGCCTATTTGCTGATTATTCAGCAGTCCCATTAACTCGTTTACGAGATTGGATTGTTGTTTTCCGCCGCCGAGCACTTTGCCAAATAAAGAATCTAAAAGTCCCATTTCAAATCCTCCTTTATTTTATTGTTTTTTTTTCAGGAGTTTATGTCAGATTAAAATCTTTAGTTTTCATCATATTGATGATTCTATATCTTTTCGGATATCCCTGCACAGCATGAATTCTTAAAGTTTTGCCGTCAATCTCTTCTGATGAAAGGGATATTCCTTTCTCCCTGAGAACTTCCGTTACAGCGTCGATTTTACATTCAAGATGAATGATTAATTGAATTAAACCTTCAATCTCGGGAGATAACTGTGACATGATT
>JAFGLB010000176.1 GCA_016928255.1 Bacteroidota bacterium | reverse complement strand
TCCTCGATCCCGCGCGCCAACACAGGTAATGAGACTCAGGGAGGGATAGTCTCACCAAGGATTTGGGTTCCCATCGAGGGCGTTCTACTAATAGTGTACTAAAACGATTCTGAAGGTGCAAGCATTTTTAGTACGTTTGTTGATTTTTGTGATTTTTGGCACTTTTGTTGCGAAAAAAAATGAGTGAAAATAGATATTTTTTACGGAAATTCTTAGTTCTTTTAATATAACTCGAGGAAAAATAGAAAAACTAATTCAGCTGCGCAATACCCATAGCATTGATATGCAAGATCAATAAACTGATAACAATTGATCAAGAAAGGAGATTCCAGTATGTCCGTCGATAATATTCTCCATGAAGCGTCTGCTGTTTTGAATGCTGCATCCAGGCACTCTTCAAAATTCCCCGATATCGATGAAATTAACAATCATATTCATCGTATGAGAGTTCTCATTACACGTGTTGCTGCGCATAGTTATACAACACTTGATAACAATACAAACGTAGCGGCAGAATTAAGAGAACTTCAGGATATTAAAGATGTTGTTCTAAAAAAAGCTGAAGAACGGTTCGGCAATGCAAGTAAATTGCTCGACGAATTCCGTAATGCTCAAAATCAAATTCTAAATTTGTAAAAACCGTCATTGGGCTAATTCAAAGAAAGAACTTCTTCCGGTTTAATCATGCAATGATTTATTCCGGACAACAGTGCAAGTCCATCATACCGGTTCTCCCTGTTTGCTCTTTCACGTTAATAAAATTATTTTTCATGCTTACAGATTCTTTGAGTAGATGAGCAGATCCGATCTCTTTTTCCACCCGGTGTGTTCGTAGAATTGAACGGCTTCTTCGTTATCTCTAAAAATAAACAAGTGACATTTAGTAATTCGTTTATTTCGGAGCTTTTCAAGGCAGTGCTCAATCAGTATCCTGCCTATTCCTTGCTTTTTAAAATTTTCAGCAACTGCCAAATGATAAATATAGCCCCGTCGTGCATCATGCCCGCAAAGCACGGTACCTATTATCTTTTTATCAACTTCATATACGAAACTTAATCCCGGGTTCCGTTCAAGAAACATGCTAATGTTTCTTTTTGTATCTGCATCACTTAATCCTATTCCAGGTGTATTTTTCCAAAGCAGGATCATCTGTTCGTAATCACCGACAACAATTTCCCGAATAAACTTTTTATCCATAATATTATTCTTGAATCAGTAACTTTCTTTCGTAATTTCAACTTTGCCGCGAAATACGCGTTGAATAAAAAATGAGTAGGTTATTACAACCGGTATGCCGATAGCTGCAATAACAAGCATTGTCTGCAATGTCAGATCGCTTGACGAGGCGTTATAGATTGTTAAACTGTAATTAAGATCAACCGACGACGGAACAAATCGAGGGTACAAACTTAGCGCAGCATGGCCGATCATCATCGCAACCAAAACTGAAGAAGCAATAAATGCACGATTGAATTTATCGCTTTTAAACAGAACCGGCAAAACGATAACAGCGCCGATAAGAATACTCAGTAAAACATAGAAGAAAGGATTACCCGGACTTCTCTCAAATAAGAAAGGCGAAGCGAGCCAGGTCCATATCGTCATTGCAGTATACAGCACTGTAAAATATATCCAGGTGTTTTGAGCCCATCTATGACAGCGGTCCCGTAATTCATCTTCTGATTTTCCGGCAAGATAAACTGCACCATGCATTACAAAAAGAATTACTGTCAGCAATCCGATGCATATAGAATAAGGGTTCAGCAAATCGAAAAACGTTCCGATAAAATTCCCTTTTGCATCTATCGGAACACCGATAAGAATATTTCCGAAAGCAACGCCCAGAAGAAATGCGGATAATAGACTGCCGAAACCGAACGCAAAATCCCACGTCCGCCGCCATATCTGTGACTCAACTTTACTTCGGAATTCAAACGAAACAGCCCGAAAGATTAAAGCCACAAGCAGCAGCATTAAAGCAATATAAAATCCGCTGAACACAGTGGCATACACTTTGGGAAAAGCTGCAAATAATGCACCCCCTCCCGTAACCAACCATACTTCATTGCCATCCCAGACAGGGCCGATGGCATTAAAATGAATCCGCCTTTCTTTCTCGCTCCGTCCGAAAAGCGAAAGAATACCAACTCCAAAATCAAAACCGTCAAGAATTGCATAACCGGCAAAAAGTGCGGAAATAAGCCAGAACCAGATCGAATTCAAATCCATTTTATTTGACTCTTATGTATTTATTGATTGCGGCCCGTGTTTCACTTCCCGTACCAATATATATATATATAGAATACCCAGAAGCAAATATATAAAACTGAAAATTATGATCGAGAATAATACCTCTCCTGCAGTTACAGATGTTGAATAAGCTTCCGATGTTTTCAGCAAACCGTAAACAATCCATGGCTGACGTCCGACTTCAGCTGTTATCCACCCAAGCTCGCACGCCGCAATTGGTAAAGGGATAGACCAGATCATTGTCCTTAGCAGCCATTTATTATCCCACAGCCTGTTTCTGAATAATTGTATTAACGCAATCAGCATAAACAGTATAAAGAACGTACCCAGCGCTGCCATGATATGAAACGATATGAATGTCAGTGCAAAAGGGGGCAGATTTCCGGACTCAAATTCATTGAATCCCTTAACAGGAGTATCTGCATTTCCGTGTACGAGCCAGCTTAATAAGCCGGGAATCTCGACTCTCATCGACAATTCGCGGGTTTTATTATTCGGGATTCCAAACAGCACCAAAGGCGCGTTTGATTGAGTTTTTTGAATTCCTTCTATAGAAGCAAATTTTTCTGGCTGTGTCCTGGCAACCTGTCTGGCATGCGTATCGCCCAGCGGTACCAGCTCCAGCAGCGATGCAGCCAATCCGAAAATTATTGCAATTTTCATGGACCGTTTGGCCAATTCGACTTCTTTATTTTTAATAATCAGGTAAGCAGAAACTCCCGCTGCAAAAAAAGCCCCGGTAATCAATGCCGCATCCACCGTATGAAGATAACGAATCATTGTAGATGGATTAATAACTGCATCATAGAAGCTTGTTAATTCTGCGCGGTTATTCCTAATAATATAACCCGCGGGTGTTTGCTGCCATGAATTTGCCGCAATTATCCAGAACGCCGAAATTGTAGCACCGACCGCAACCATCAGAATTGAAAACCAGTGAACGGCTTTTGAGACTTTATTCCTGCCGAATAAATAAAGTCCGAGAAAACCCGATTCAAGGAAAAAAGCAAATATTCCCTCGGCGGCCAGCGGCGCTCCGAAAATATCTCCTACAAATTCCGAATATACTGACCAGTTCGTGCCAAATTGAAATTCCATCACTATTCCCGTCGCCACACCCAGCGCAAATGTCAATGCAAGTAATTTTGCAAAGAATTTACTCATGCGGATGTACATTTCATCTTTCTTTTTCCATCCGATGCCTTCCATAATAACCAGCTGCCAGGCCAAACCGATCGATATCGGCGGAAAAATAAAATGAAACCCTATAGTCAGTGCAAACTGCAGGCGTGCAAGAAAAAGAGCATCCATAAAAAATCGTGATTCCTTTTAATCTTCTGTGACAGCAGTATTCAATTCGTCCGGTTTATACCTGAATAAACTTTGAACCTTTGGCGCCGCAAATCGGACACACCTCGGGCGGTTTCCCGAATTCTATGTACCCGCATGCCGGACAAAGATAAAATTCCGTGACAGAAAGATCCTGACCTTTTTCAGCCGCTTCCAGAGCAAGAGAATAGAGCTTTGCGTGAACAGCTTCCGCTTCAACCGCATATTTAAACATGCGCTTTGACTTATGATTTTCCGCTTCCGCCTGTTTCAGCATCGGCGGATACATTTCCGAATATTCGTATGTCTCGCCCGCTATTGCAGCCTTCAGATTATCGACCGTTGAACCGACACCGTCCATTGCCTGCAAGTGTCCGTTAGCATGAAAACGTTCTGCCTGTGCCGTCGTGCGAAACAGCCGGGCAATATTATTCATTCCTTCCCGTTCGGCCTTTTCCGCAAAAGAGATATATTTTTGATAGGCCTGGCTTTCTCCTGCAAATGCTTCCTTAAGGTTTTCCTGTGTTGTCGGCATAAATATCTTCCTTTCGATTAAAATAAGTTTAACTGGTAATCTTTACATACAACATAAAGAAGAATATAATGTTTTCAAAATAGACAGCTGGTTAAGAACAATATGAAGATTTGTATAAATAAATTACAAATATATAAGGTATATAAGACACAGTTAATAGTATTACAATATATTACTTGACTTACATTATGTTGTTATGTAAGTTATAATGAAAAGGAGATATACAATGGATACATCAATAGTAACAGTAAAAGGGCAGATAGTAGTTCCAGCAAAGATTAGGAAAAAGTTCGGAATAAAAAAAGGAACAAAAATTGCATTCATTGAGCAAAACGGTAAGCTCATGATCCAGCCGCTCGATAAGAATTATTTTGAGAGTCTTGCAGGAATACTCGGCACCGACGGAGATATGCTGAAGGGATTGATGGAAGATAAGAAAAAGGAACGCGAATTATGAAAACAACGGTTCTTGACAGCTATGCAGTGATTACTTATCTCCAGCAGCAAGAAGGATATGAAGATGTTGCTGCAGTCTTTGAAGAGTGCGTAACAAAAGACCGAGAAGCATTTATGTGTATCGTGAATTGGGGAGAAGTGATCTATCAGGCATTACGAAAAGGCGGAGAAAATCGCGCAAAACTTGCTGAGGATTCAATAAAAGCCTTGCCAATACAGCTTGTTGATGTTAATAAAGAACTAACACTTCAAGCCGCACATTTTAAAGCGTTTAACAAAATGTCCTTTGCAGATTGTTTTGCGGCGGCACTTGCAATGAAAAGAAAATGTGAATTATTGACAGGAGACAAGGAATTCAAACAGGTGGAAGAAAAAGTAAAGATAAGGTGGATAAAATAAATATATCGGGAGGACTATTTTGATTAACAGTGTCGTTACATCATTAAAAAGAGGATTCTTCTGACACTGAAATTAAGGTATATCAAAAAACCTGCCGCGCATTATCGCCAATCCTGCTGCCAATGATAAGTTACCTCGGTGAACTCGAATTGGAAGATGCTGTTTAGGAATTGAAGTACCCCGCAGGTTTGAAAATCTGCGGGATAATTCAGATGTTTTATCCAGCTCTCAGTGCATCAACAATCTTCAATCGTGCTGCGCGCACCGCCGGCAGAAATCCGCCTGCTATCCCCATAAAAAGTGAAAAGAAAAGCGACGATAGTACAATCGATGGAGACAGGGCAAAAGAAAACTGCAGTTCGGCAAATGAGCTGAAATTCAGCATTGAAAGAGAAAAAAACTGCAGTAACGACGCCAAAAGCAATCCGATCAAGCCGCCGAACAGAGATATAGCAATTGACTCCATTAAAAAAGCCGAAAGTACGCTTCGCCTTTTAAATCCGAGCGCTCTTAATGTACCGACCTCAACAATGCGATTCGCTACTGCGGCATACATAGTTATCATAGCTCCGATAGTCGCGCCGAACGAAAAAATAACAGTAATAAAAATACCAAGAATATTTATAAATGTTGAAAGACTTTCGGATTGTTCCTGGAAAAATTTTTGTTCAATCTTCGGTTCGAACTGCTGTAACCTTGGTTCATTCTCAAATGCGGCTTTGAATGCACTGAAGGAATTAGGGTCGTCCAGTTTGAATGTTACAGTTGAAAAACCTCCCTGCCTGTTAAATGCGTCCTGAAGCTGATCGTTATCAACCCAGAATTCGGAATCAAAACCGCTTCCCCCGGCTTCAAAATATCCCACAATCGTCCATGTATCTCCCCCAAAGCTGACAGTATTGCCGAGTTCAGCTCCGATAAAATTCTTTCTGATTGACGCACCGGCAATTACCTCGCGCGCGCCCTGTTGAAATGCTCTTCCTTCGACTATTTTAACCTGCGGCCGCAGTGTAAATACCGTCCGGGCAACTCCGCGGGCAGTAACATTACTTAAACCGCCGGAGCGTCTTTCGAGCCCGATAACAATGACTGTTTCGCCGCTTACGAGCGGCTTTCCATCTTCAGCTTTCGCAATATGCGGGAGTGTAAGTATTGTATTATAGTCATCGCGTACAACAATACTTGAAACCTCACCGTAAGCAGATTTCCTGGCAATCAGCACGTTATCGGTACAGCCTGTTGCAATCATTGTTTTTTGTATTCCGTATGCCATCATCAATACTGCGGCAAAAACAAAGACAACCATAGCAATACCTGCAACTGTAATAATTGTTGTCAGCTTGCGCGATTTAAAATTTCTTATCGTATATTTTAATGGTATTTTCATTTGTTAATCCTTATAAAATAATTATAGAAGTCAGGAGACAGAAGACAGAACGCTCTTTGAATAAGCATAGATTAATTTGCTGACTTCATCGAGTAGAGTTTGTTCTGTTGAACAGTCTCCGTATTTCAAATCCGTTGCCAAAATGAGATAATAACGACATTCCTCTACCGACCCTTGTGCAATATTAAGAAAACGAGCTTTATCCGGCTTGCTTTTCTTTTTAAATCCTTCTGCAATGTTAGCGGGAATTGAAACAGCGGCACGTCTTAATTGAGAAACGAGTCCATATATTTCTTGCTTTGGAAAATATTCGCTATACTTATAAACAGAAAGAACAAACTGGTGTGCTTTCTTCCACATAATCAAATCTTCAAATGATTTTGCAGGTATATTTTCCATTCATTCTCCTGTTTTCTATCTTCTGTTTTCTATCTTCTGTATTCTGTATTCTGCATTCTGCATTCTGCATTCTGTCTCCTGCATTCTCCATCTGCCTCTCTCATCCTGCAAACCTGAGTCCATCTACAATTCTTGTACGAAGTGCACGCTGAATCGGAAAGATGGAAGCTGCTAAACCGATAAGCAGCGCCGCTCCTGCTGCAAGTATAAGCGTAGTCGGTGTAATAAAGAAGTACGGGAAAGTACCTTTCGGCACTAAAGCTGCAATTATTGACACAACCGGATATGTCAGCAGAACTCCAAGGCCTGCACCAAGCAGTGCAATTAAAAGCGACTCGCCGAGAATAATTATTACGATATGCGATGCAGAGAAACCAAGAGTCTTGAATACCGCATACTCCCGTGTCCTTTCCCGTGCAGACATTATCATAGTATTGCCCAGCACCAGCATAATAATTCCTATTATTACAAACGACACGAAATTCATTGCAGTAAGGAGAGAATTGAGACCGGAAATAAAGTTTTGTGTAAACGCTCTTTCTGTTTCTGTTTTAGTCGCATCGCCTGAATTGGTAAATATAGCATCAATTTGCTCCGATATCGGTGCTGCATGCGATTCGTCTTTGATCTTCGCTATGTACCAGCCGACATCTCCTGCACGGCCGGGCATTTCCTGTCTCATCCGCTCATCTACATTCGTCCAGTGAAAAACCATCTGAGATACATCTGTTGCTTTATCGCGTCCTTTATAAATTCCGCGGATAACAAATTCCCAATGGCCGGGATAAATATCTCCTTCAAGCGCAATAATATCTCCGATCTTAAAACCGTATTGCTCGGCAATAGCCGAGCCGACAACACAGGAATTCCGTTCCTGTTTGAATGCAGCCAGTTCATCGGGACTGATCAAAAATTCATCATAAACCGAAAAATATGTTTCCGCATCGACGGCCATCCGTGTGAAGAAATTCCTCTTGTCTTTATAGACTCCCTGAAACCAGTTTGCGTAGGAAACACATTCCACACCTGGAACTTTTTGGATTTTTGAAAGATGCGCATACGGAAGCGGGAAGATATATGAAACATACTGCCTTACAATCAGACGATCGATCGGAGCTGCGTTGACGGCCTCGTTCCACATATCGATCACTGTTCTCAGCACGCCAAAAGCCAGAACGGCAATTGCCAGACCGGTAATAGTCAGGAACGTCCGCAATTTATGCCTCAGTGCATTTTTAAATATAAGTTTAAATATTTTCATGACGCTCTCCTAGGATAATTCGCCTTTGTCAAGGTGATGGACAACTTTTGCTTTTTCCGCAGCGCGCGGATCGTGCGTCACCATAACAATAGTCTTTTTGAATTCCGTGTTCAGCCGCTCAAGCAGGATCATTATTTCTTCTGCGGAACGCTTATCCAGGTCGCCTGTAGGTTCATCTGCCACCAGCAGCGTCGGATCGGTAACTATCGCGCGTGCGATCGCAACACGCTGTTCCTGGCCGCCTGAGAGCTGCTTGGGATAATGATGAATCCTATCGCCTAATCCGACAACATCCAGCGAAAGCTCCACATGTTTTTTGCGTTCTGCTTTTGAAAGCGATGTAAGCAGCAGCGGAAGTTCCACGTTTTCGAATGCGGTAAGGACCGGCAATAGATTATAAAACTGAAACACAAAACCTATATGCCGGGAACGCCATTTCGCCAGATTTGATTCGTTCAGTTTAGTGATATCTATGCCTCCTACTATCACATTGCCCCTGCTTGGCCTGTCAATACCGGCTATGAGATTGAGTAATGTTGTTTTACCGGAACCTGAAGGCCCCATTAATCCCAAAAATTCACCTTCATGGACATCTATAGAAATATCGTTTAGAACAGGGACTTCCAGACTGTCCCGCCAATAAGATTTTGAGACGTTTTGCACCTGGATTATTGAATTTGACATTGTTTGTTCCTCAAATGATTTTTTGATTTTTCAGAGAACCTTTACTTTAATTCCGTCGCTGATTGTTTCGTTAACTTTATCTATGACTTTTTCTCCTGATGTCATTCCGCTTAAAATTTCAACACGCGTTCCCATTGTACGGCCGGCAGTTATCATGACAGAACATGCCTTATCATCGAAAACGCGATATACAACTTTCTTACCGTCGCGTTCGGCAACTGCAGCGGCAGGAACCGTCAAACATGGTTTTTCTGATGAATTGGAAGTATCCGATGCGTTCGTTAAATAGAGCACTTTCGCTCCCATTTCCGGCAGGACCCTGCTGTCATATGATCTGAACGCAACCTTGACCAAAACAGTCGCTTTAGCGCGATCGGCCGTAGGAACTATTTTAGCCACATAACCCTGGTAACGAACCTGAGGATAAGCATCCAGCGTGATCTCGCAGGGCTGGTCTGCTTTTATATGCTCAATACTGGATTCCGATACATCTGCTTCCACCTGCAGTGAAGTCATATCTGCAATTGTAACTACTGCCGATTTAGAACCGGCGCTTGCAGCCATCGGCACTACCATTTCTCCAATATCGGCATTCTTTGTTAATACAGTTCCGTCGAACGGTGCACGTATATAAGTATTCTCTAAATTGACTTCAGCCCCTTCAACCATCGCTTTTGCCAGTTCAATATTTGCAATTACACGCGATTGTCTTGCTTCGGCAGCATCGTATTCGGCCTGGGTTGTCAATCCCTTCTCCAGCAAATCCTTCTGCCGTTTAAACGACTGCTGAGCATCTTTTAAATCAGCTTCATTCATCCGTAAATTAGCTATTGCTTGATTCAACAAAGCCCGGACATCGGAATCCTCAAGCCGTGCGATAATCCGGTTTTTCTTCACCCGGTCGCCTTCAACAACACCAAGGTAAACGAGTCGTCCGGTTCCTTTGGATGCAACTGCTGCTTTCCGCTGTGCAACCACATACCCGCTTGCCGTCAGTACTGCATTAGATTGCGCCGGTGAAGTCCATGATACCGTCGTCAATGTAACTTCCACCGCAGGCGCAAATATCATATCATATAAGTATATGCATGCAGCAATCAGGATTAATACAGCGATACCAATTCCGATGTATTTGCCTGTCTTTTTTGGCGGGCCGTCTGTTTGTTCCTTATTTCTATTGATCCGAAGTGCGGAAAGATCTATGTGTTTTTTTTCCATGTCTTTTCTATTATTGATAATGTAATTAAATAGATTTGTGCCTGTTTAAACGAAAATTCACCAATTAGGTTGCAAAAAAATCTATTAAGCTTAAGCAACCTGTCTAACATACAAATGTATCTTTTATACGTGTTTGTTTAATTCGGTAAATAAAGGGCTCAAATCGGCAAATGGCGGTAATATCGGAAAAATAAAATTTTCTTGAACAATCTATTTGGTTGTCTTTATAATAGGTACATAAAAATCATTTATTTCCGGTTTGAACATTTAAAATCCGAAATATTTTAATAAGAAAAATGCCCCTTTTTTCGGCCAATTTCTGCATTTTTATTAACAACATAAATAATTATGCTAAAACTACTTGATTGCATTAATAATTTATGTTATATTATGATATTACAATAATTAATAATGTCTTTAAAATTAATGCTAATGATATGCAGTTATTTATATCTGCCGGGGTAATGGCGGATGAGATTTATATAAGGAGAATTCAAGTCTATGGAAAAAGAATCGTTGGTATTGCACGAATCGATGGAAAATACTTTTGGCAATAGTGTCTTCAATGATGCCGCCACAAAGGCACGGCTGCCGAAGCATATTTATAAAATGCTGAGAAAAACAATCGACGAAGGATTGCCGCTCGATCCTGAAGCAGCAGATATCGTAGCCAATGGAATGAAGGATTGGGCTATCGAAAAAGGCGCAACACACTTCACACACTGGTTTCAGCCGATGAATGGAATTACAGCGGAAAAACATGATTCGTTTATATCTCCGACATCGGACGGCCGCGTTATTATGGAGTTTTCAGGAAAAGAATTAATAAAAGGCGAACCTGACGCTTCATCTTTTCCATCGGGCGGATTACGTGCTACATTTGAAGCCCGGGGTTATACGGCATGGGATTGCACATCGCCGGCCTTCATCAAAGATAATACCCTTTGTATACCAACAGCTTTCTGCTCTTATACCGGAGAAGCACTTGATAAGAAAACTCCTCTCCTTCGTTCGATGGAGGCTCTTTCAAAACAGGCTGTTCGCATTTTACGGTTGCTGGGAAATACAAAAGTTACGCGCGTTACCACAACTGTAGGTCCGGAACAGGAATATTTCATTATCGATAAAAATCTGTACGCGAAAAGACTGGATCTTATGCTGACGGGGCGCACTCTCTTCGGTGCAAAACCGCCGAAAGGACAGGAACTGGAAGACCATTACTTCGGCAACCTGAAAGACAGAATTGCAAAATTCATGGCCGAACT
>JAFGLB010000175.1 GCA_016928255.1 Bacteroidota bacterium | reverse complement strand
TACTGCCTTATCAGGCGCGTGAGGTGCATGCTGTAATGGGTTCAAGAAACGGATCTATTTGCGAAGTTAATATACAGCAAAACAGCCGGCCGCTTGGTAAAGAAACACGCGGTGAAGATATTATTCAACTTCCCGGAGGTATGACTTCTTTGTTCGTTGATAATCCGCGCATGTATCAGCTTATACACAATAAAGAATTCGGCAGTCATCTTCTGAAACTCACTACATCCAATCCGAATCTGAAAATCTACACTTTCTCGTTTACTACCTGTGTAATACCTGAACTGATCTCGACTAATTGATTGTTTCTGATAATCCTTTTTTTAAAAATCATTTATCCTCCAGGGAAAAGAAATATTCTGTAAATCCCTATTTCATTTTTTAATTTTTTTCTAATCAAAAAAATCTTCCCGAAAAAACAGCAATTGGCTTTAAATGCGCGGTAACTTTTAGAAAAAACTGGGGCTGTTCCAAAAGTTGGTTTACATCGATAGTCGAAAGCTTCAGCTTTCGTTTTCATAATATAAACGCGGAAATAAAGTCCGCGGCTGACCAAAAATTAAACTTTTGGGATAGTCCCTTTCCGAATGTTCTTAAGGTTATAGTTATTGGTAGATGAATGTATCCTTTATGTAAATGAATAAAAATGAAAGCTCCAGGAACATATCTGTAAAATAATTGTTGGAATAGAAAAGGAAGTATACTTTTATAAGCGGACGGATTAATCATATAATAGATAGAACCCGACTCGGAGCGGATTTGCAGTCCGGAACATGCTTTGGTGATACTGATCAATTTTAGAGTCATTGATTTGGGCAATAAAATGGACATTAGCGGCAATTTGATTATAAACCGGACTTCGTGATGGGCATCATTGTATATGAAATGATGATAAACGATGTTAAGGCAAATAGGAAAGCTCCTATTCAACTATTATGTTCGAGAAAAAAAATGGTTTTTGAAAAATTGATTTGGTTTTGATATATCGTATGAATATATTTGCAGTTTAAAAAAATGGGGAAAAGTGACTTTAGGTCGTTTAAATGAGGACAAATAGGCTGGCAATGGATTTAAATTTTTTTAATAATTAAGGATTTAGGTATAAAGACAGTTTATTTCGTTTATTTAAGGTGATACCGGTTAATTGTAAAAAAGAGAAAATTTAAAGGATATATATTGCTTTTTATTCAAAGAAAAGCGAAATTTGAGCTGTTTTAAAAGAGGAAATTAATAATAAGCATAGTTTAGAAATCACTAATAATTACGTATAAAATAAAGTAAAAGAGCCAAAATGACGGTTTTAAAAAAATATTTAAAAACTATTGACATTTCAGAGGATAATTCCTATTCTCTGTTAGTCAAAGGTGAAAGAGGCCGCATTAATTGTTGTATTATTCGGGAGTTATAGAAAAAAACGCCTAAAGAGAGACGTAACTTATTGCCAAAATCATAAGAGAATAAATGTCGAATTTTAGTATAAATAATAGAAAGGGAAAACCATATGCTAGGAAATTTACCACCATAATTTTTATTCACCCTTCAAAGGAAAAACATTTGAAGAAAAGTTATTTTTTGTTCTCAAAAGTTATTCCAAATTTTTTAACTCTAACTCATCTCTAACTCATCTATTGGAGTATTATATGAACGCAAGAAAAATTTTTGTTTCGCTTGTCCTTTTGATAGGGTTTCTTTTCCTATCAGCTTCAGTAACACAAGCGCAGACTACGTATTACGTCAACGCCGTAACGGGCTTAGACGGGTACAACGGCTTATCGCCCACAGTGACCGGTGCGCCGGGAGTCGGGCCAAAACTGACTATCAACAATGCGATAGCTGCAGCGTCGAGCGGCGACGTAATTTCTGTTGACTACGCCGACGGCAACTTGTATAACGAAGCAGTTGTTGCAGGTAACGGTGCTACAACAACACCGGGCAGCAAAAGACTCACATTCGCTTCAACGAACGGAACCCCGAACGTTGTAAGTTTCCAGGCGAATAACGGCCTTGCTGCACCGAATAACACTATTACCTTCACAGGACCATTCAAGTTTAACACGGGCTTAACTCTTTCAGCTGGTGCGGTTATTGGCGCCGGAAATATTACAGTCGGCGGAACAGTTACACGTACCGCTCTTTCTGCCAGCAACAGCGGAACAGTTGATGCTCAATTGCTTTATACAGGCACGGTTAATTTCGTGTATAATGGCGGTTTTGCAATAACAACAGGTCTTGAAATACCACCGGCAGCAAACACAAGCACCATCGGTGCAATTACAACAGCTGGTGCAGGAACAGTAGTAACATTAAGTGAGAGCAAAACCATGAACGGCGTTCTCACAACTGCGGATGAATTGAAACTTAACGGCGGTATATTAACAATTAACGGCGGAACTGCTCATACAATCGCAGGTGCAGTAACAAACGGAACACTGAACTTTGTTATGAACGGCGCAACATCGGTTGCAGGCGCTTTTGCAGTGCCGGCAATTACTGCATCAAGCACGGCTGCTCAAACTTTAACATTAGCTGCATCAACTGCAGGAAATGTTTCAGCGAGCGGCGCCGCTTCAATTACACTTTCAGCAGCAACACCGATTGGAAATATTGATAACAGCGGTACAGGAACGGTTACAGCATCAGCAGCTGTCACAGTAGGTTCCATAACGAATAGTGCTGCTGGTACAGTTACAGCAACGTTAGCTACAACCGTAGGCGCAGTAACAAATAGCGCAGCAGGAACAGTTAATCTTACAGCTGCAACAACAATTTCCAGCATCACCAATAGCAGCTCTGGAACTGTTGCTTCAGCAGCGGTTGCTGCAGTTGCAGTCAACGGAAATGTTTTACAGAGCGGCAGTGGTTCAATAACATTTGCTTCAACAGCCGGTGTTACGATTGCAGGAACAACAACCAACTCCGCTGCAATCGCATTGGCTGGCGGAACGACTGCAATAACACTTACAAATCAGGGTTTAATTACATTCGCAGCAGGACCGCACGTATTAACAGGTGTGGTTACAAACAGTCCGACATTCAGCGGCACAACTGCTTATAATTCAGGTGGTGCTGTAAATACATCGGTAACAAACTGCGGACAAATCCGGTTTGCGTCCACTACACAGGATCTGACATTTACAGGCGGATTAGTTATCAATGCAACAAATAGTATTGTAAATGGCGCTTCAACAACAAATCCGGGCAATATTACACTAACAGGAAACGGACAAATCACGTTTGCAAGCACATCCGGCAATATTCTTTCACCGGGCGGAATTACAAACTCATCCAACTGGCCGAATCTTACAGCTGTAACAGGCCAGACAATAACACAGACTCTAAACGCTGCAATTTACAGCGCAACGCTGACGACAGGTACGTGGGGAACAGCAGGTTCTCCTATCGGACCGGTCATTTGCAGTTCAACAGGCACGAACTCGACTCCTGCCAGTCCATTAAACGGTATGTTGGCGTTTGGTGCTGCCGGGGCTAGCGGATTCTTTGGAACGACAATTACTGCTGACGGTGCTGCAGGTGGTTATATCGGTATCGGTAATATGGCCACTACATTAAGCGGTTCAATTACAAATAACCGTACATCTGCACTTGCAACGGGACATATCATTATTGGCGTTGCACCAACGGCAACTCTTTCATATTCAATTGGCGGTAACATTGCCAACACAAATGCATCGTCGATCGTAATTAACGGTTACAGCGGTGCAGGTGGAGAGAATTTGTCGGTTGCAGGCAATCTCGTAAGCAGCGGCACAGGATCTATCATTGTAGCAACAGCCCCGATGACGGGTGGTGCAGTTACATTAGGTGGTGTTAACATTACTTCCGGAACGATCAATCTCTCCGGTGGAGGTGCTGCAACATCAACGATTACAATCAATGGCACGACAAATTTTGCCGGCGGAACGATGACTCTAACGACCTCTGCAGGACGTACAATGCGGCTCGGCGGTTTAACGAACAACTTCAGCACGGCAACAACGTCGACCGATTTCACATCTACAACGAACGTTACTTTATTGGTCCAGGCAACAACAATTTTCGGCCAGCAGATTCTTAACGGCAACGGAACTACAACTGCATGGTATGGACCGGTAAATATTAACAATACAAATAATAATGCCATCGTTCCTGGTGTGAAAATCCAGGGCGGTAATTTCAGGGTCCTCAATAATCTTACGTTTGCAGGATCTAAAGTCGATATCAATGAAGTGACAGTATTTGTCGGCGGCGCGGCATTAGGCTTCGCAGGCAATTTTGTCAATACAATCGGCTATACAACTTCAGCCAACGGGTTCGTATCCATGAACGGTAATGCTGCTCAGGCGGTTTCCGGTGCAGGATCATTCGGCAACTTTGAAGTTGACGCAACGGGCACAACCTGCACAGTTGCAGCTGCAACTGGCCCATTCACAGGAACGTTTAACCTGACAGCCGGAACAGTTGCCGGTGGAGCAAACATTGTATTTAACAATGCGACAACATACCCGACCATTGTTAAAAATGCAGGTTCCTTCGCAGTTGTCCCGACATTTACCTCAATGGTAAACGTCTATTATATCGGTGTGGATCAAGCTTCCGGATTAGAGCTTCCGGCAGCAGCAGATAAGCTCAACAATCTAACTGTTGCCACAACAAACGGTACTAACGTATCAGGTAGGGGTGTTGTTGCATTAAACAGTATCACTCCGACCGTAAATGGTACAATCAACGTATTCCCGAATCAGGCACTTATGCTGAAAGGCACAACCGTATTGTCAATGAACGGTGCTGCAATTACGCTGGATGGCGACATTGTAAATGACGACGGTACTACTGCAAATGCTTTGAAGCTGGTGCGTGCTGCGGGTACTACAATAACAGGTGCGGGTTCACTTCCCGACATTATTGTGGATGCAAAATCGTTCGGCAACATTATCGACGGTGCAGCAGGTTTGGCAACAGGTCTGCTTGGCGCCGATGATTTACGCGGAACCGATGATATTCTTCCCGGACAGGGCGGAAGTATCACATTTACAGCAAATACAGGAACCGATACATCTTCATTAACAGTAAAATTTGCAGCTGCAAATGCGACGACTGGTGTACATTTAGGATCAGGCGGAGCAGGTGCATATGCTGTTACATCAGCACAGGTTAATACGGCAGCCGGTGGAAGATTAATCCTCGGTGCAAACCTGACACAGGGAACCTGCTTGGCAAACAACGCAGGCGGCCGTGTTGATGTTGGAACATATACATATACGGTACGTGGAACCACTGGAAACGTAGTTAATACAACTTCCAGCACCATAGGTACCGGTACACTAAAATTTGAGATGGGTGCTGCGAGCACGCTGTCAGTAGCCGGCGGCGTTGCGACCATCGGATCAAATGTTTTAGTAACAACTTTGCCGACGACTTCAGCTTATGTGTTGTCATTGACAACAAATAACCTGACTATAGCTGGTGACCTGGAGCTTGCCGGTTCAGCTACATTAGATATAGCTGTCGGTTTAACACTGACAGAGACAGGTTCAGCAGTCACAATAGGTTCAGGCGCTGTTATTTCCGGGCCTGGTATCTTAAGACTGAATGCCGCAACACCTCCGTTGACATTCACATATTCAGGTGCTCCGACTATTACCAATCTGACAATCAGTAATGATGTCAATTTGGCCGGCACGGGTACAGGATTAGTCGTATCAACAGCATTCCTCCATAATGGTGGAACACTCGCATTCGGTAGCAGAAACCTGTCAATCACAGGTACATTCACACGCACGAATGATGCAGGCGGTTATTCTGCAACAACAGGTTATCTGATTCTGAGAAACGCTGCAATTAACCAGGCAAGCGGTTTCTCAATTCCGAACCTGCGGTTTGGTGTCAATCCGGATGCACTTAACTTTGCATTCGCAGGAACCGGTACTGTAACAGTTACAAAGAGACTCTATATCGATAATGCATCTGCCAACACGATTACGCATACAGTCAGCAGTGCGGCAAAACTTGCCGTTGCAGATTCCGTCGATGTATATTATTCAGAAGGTAAATTTGATGTTGCACCAGTATACGCAGCAGGAATCAACCTGCATGCAGTAAACACAGCAGGTCCGAGAGTAATTCATGCAACAGTATGGCCGGAAACAGCTGCCTTGGTTCGGACGTTAAATATTAACAACGCCGGACAAATAGCAAATCTGCCTGGTGCACGTACTGTTAATAAGGAACTCTTATACACTGCAGGTACATTAAATCTTAGCGCAGCCGCTGAAGATCTCACCCTTGTAGACGCAAGCAATATTAATATTATTGCCGGTGTACTCACGATAGGTGCTGGTTCAGTGACATACGGTAATGCAAATAATGTTGCATATAAGATCGATGCTGCATATAATGCAAACTTAGAACTTCCTCAGACTGTCAATAACCTGACAATCACAAGGAATACTAATGTTGCCAATTCTGCAGTTACAATTAATCATTCTGTAACGGTTAACGGCGAATTAGCAATTAAGAATAACATGACAATACCGATTGCTCCTCCTACAGTTATTGTGACTGCAAACGGTAATGTCTCAATAGTTAACGATGTTGCAAACTTCTCAAATGCAACAAATCCAGTTACGAATTTTGTCCAGTCAATGGTATTCGGCGGTGCAAATACAATACTTACAGTGCCCGATTTAACTCCGCCTTTAAATATTGGTACAATTACGATCAACAAGACTGCAAATACCAATAAGGTTACCTTGGAAGGCGGCAATATCCAGACTGGCGTTATTACATTTGTCAGAGGCGACATTGAAACAGGCGATAACGTTCTATACATACCGGCTCCTACGCAGGGTGCAGTTGCCGGCGGTGCACCGAGTCAGGGCTTTACAGGTGCAGGACCGAACAGTATGGTTATCGGTAATGTTGGCAAGGCGCTTGTAAACAGCGGAGCATTAGCAACATCAACAGAACCTACAAGTATCTTCCCGGTTGGAACTGGTGAAGTATACAGGCCGATGTCGTTAACATTTAACCCGAACTTCGGTGTTCCTACAACTCCAAATGCTACAATCGTTGTAGGCCATGTTAATTCAAATCCGGGTGGTTCACAGGCACTGCCGATTCTTGACGGAATCGAAGAAGGTACACCTATCGCAAGATACCCGTCATTCTACTGGAGCGTTTACACAGTAGGAAGCGTCAGCCCGAGTTCAAAATTTGACCTTGGTTTGACAGGCGGTGATTTCACAGACTTCGATTCACCGGCCAACGTAAGAATCATCAGAAGACATGGTACTGTTGGTGATATCAATAACGACTGGCTGCTGCAAGGCAGTAATGAAAATTACGACAACGAAGTGAATACAGAAACCGGCTTTACAGCGATCAACAGAGAGTCAGTTGCTGGTCTAAGGACAGGCGGTGCAGTATTTACTTATGGCTTGAAGAGCAATATCGTTGTTAGAACGTTAGAACAGGTCATTATACAAAAAGTCGGCTTAACCTATCCAGTGTATAAATTGGCGCTTGGAAATAATGTATTCACAGAATATGTTGGTTCATTAACATATACTGTATCAAGCACTAATTCTACTATTGCAACAGCTGTAGTTACGAATGACACCTTAGTTGTAACTGCGCTTAAGGATGGTGAAGCTACTATAAACATTCAAGCTATGGATGAAAATAATGACTTTGCAATAGCAGCTCTTCCAGTTAAACCAACTTCGGTCGATGTTGTTGAAGTAGAGATACCGAAGGCTTTCGGATTAGCACAAAACTATCCGAATCCGTTCAACCCGACAACAAACATATCGTTTGATGTTCCGCAGAACAGCAGCGTGAAGATCGTTATCTACGATATGCTCGGACGCGAAGTATCAACACTCGTGAACACAAACTATGCTCCGGGTAGATATACAGTTCCATTTAACGCAAGCAAATTGTCAAGTGGTATGTATATTTATCGTATGACTTCACAGTCAACGAGCGGTGAAACGTTCACAAGCGTTAAGAAGCTGATGCTGGTGAAGTAATTGCAGTAAGATGTAGATTCAAAAAGGGCAGATTTAAATCTGCCCTTTTTTTTTACCCGCGGGATATCAAATATTAAGGGCAGATAGACTGGTACTGCCCTTTTTAATATAGTTCCTGGTTTTTTAATTCCACGATATTTAAAAACATAATTGCGCTGCTCGTCTTTCTTTCGTAAATTTAGCAAGTTAGAAGTTATATTGTGATTAGAGTCATTCTGCTTTATGCTTGATACAGGTCAGGAAAATTTAAAAAGGTCGAAAGTGCGAATTGTTGATGATCCGCCAAAACCCCCTTTCTGGGGCTCAAAAGTAATTGAAGATATCCCGTTAGACGATATTTACCTGTTTGTAAATGAGGCAGCATTGATACGCGGACAATGGGGTATCAAGCGTGGAAAAAGGAGCGATGAGGAATACCAGAAAATCCTCGACGAACAGATTTATCCGGAACTATCGGCAGTAAAGGTAAAAGCTGCAAGTGAGAGACTTCTGCAGCCAAAGGCAGTATACGGATATTTCCCCTGCCAGTCTGAAGGAGATGATCTGATTATATATGATTTAAAAGAGAATGGAAGGCCGGAGCCTGGCTCTTTAAACGAGTCGTTAAGGTTTACCTTTCCACGGCAAAAAGACGACAGGTATTTATGCATAAGCGACTTTTTTTTACCCAAAGAATCCGGAAAAATTGATGTTGTAGCATTTCAGCTCGTAACTATGGGCAAGGCGGCTTCCGATTATTCGAAACAGCTGCTTAGTGCAAATGAATACAGGGATTATCTATTCTTTCATGGATTGAGCGTTGAATCGGCAGAAGCTCTCGCTGAACTTAACCATAAAAGAATACGGCAAGAGCTGGGTATTGCAGGCAAGGATGCGGCCGATATCAAGCGTCTTTTCAGTCAGGGTTATCAGGGATCAAGGTTCAGTTTCGGTTATCCGGCTTGCCCGAATCTTGAAGATCATGTTAAACTTTTTAAATTACTAAAACCTGAGCGCATTGGGGTTACAATGACTGATGCATTTATGCTGAATCCGGAACAGTCCACTGATGCGATAATAGTCCATCATCCTGAAGCCAGGTTTTTTAATGTATTAGACAAATAAAATATACAATCACAAATGAAATAAAGGAAAAAAATGCCGAATCTTATTTTAATCAGACACGGTGAATCACAATGGAATCTTGAAAACCGGTTTACCGGGTGGGTGGATATACCACTTTCGCCCAAGGGTGAAGATGAAGCCAAGAAGGCCGGTGAAAAATTAAAAGGATATAAATTTGATAAAGGGTATACATCGGTTCTCAAACGCGCAATTAAAACACTCGATATAATTTTAGAAATTACAGGTCAAACCGATCTTCCTCTTGAACGGGACAAAGCGTTAAACGAACGTCATTATGGAGCATTACAGGGACTGAATAAAGCGGATATAGGCAGGCAATACGGCGAGGAACAATTAAAAATCTGGCGCCGCAGTTATGATGTGCCGCCTCCAAAAGACAAGACGGAACTGAATCCCGACGGGATTAGTGAAAGTTTAAAGGATACAGCCGCAAGAACGCTCCCGTACTTTGAAGCAAAGGTCTTACCTGATGTGCTGGCCGGAAAGAACATTATTGTTGCGGCACATGGCAACAGCCTGCGTTCTATCGTAATGAAGCTCGATAATTTGACAAAGGAACAAGTTCTGGAGCTTAATATTCCGACTGGAGTTCCTTTGCTTTATGTGTATGATGACAAGGGAAACATTAAAGAGCGTCGATATTTATAAGAAATCGGCGTTTTTTTGGCGGAATTTATACTTGCATTTAGCTAGTCTCTTTAGCATATTCGATTCGATTGAAAAGAGTTGTTACAAATACGTCCGATTTTACTATAAAACAACTGAATATTGAAGTTTACTAACAAGGAGAAAAATCATGTCAACTAAGATCACTGAAGAATGTATCAATTGCGGTGCTTGTGAAGCAGAATGCCCTAATACGGCCATTTATTCCGGCGGAACATCATATGAGCTTAACGGACAGACTCACGATGCACTTTCAAACGATTTCTATTACATTGTTCCGGAAAAATGCACGGAATGTGTAGGTCATTTCGATCAGGAGCAATGTGCGGCGGTATGTCCTGTAGACTGCTGCGTACCGGATCCGAACAATACAGAAACGGAAGACCAGCTGTTTGCAAAAGCCAAGAAAATGAATCCGGATAAGAATTTCGGAGAATTAGACGCATCCAACTCGCATTTCAGGAAATAACTGAAATTCGCTCGGTTAGTGGATAATGAACATATTTTCCGTTAAAGCTGATACACCTGTAGGAAAATTTCTTCGTTTGCCTCTTAAAATAATCCCCAAGGGTTCAAGTGTGCCCATCCTGTTTACGAGGGCGAGGGGAAAAAAATGGATTGCCGGTTCGGGTCCGCATAGCTGCTGGCTTGGATTTAACGAGATCGGTAAGAGAAAACTTTTCACTAAAACTGTGAAGCCCGGTCAAGTAGTATTCGATATAGGTGCTAATGTAGGATCTTATACGATACTGGGTTCGGTGCTTGTCGGAGAAAAAGGGAAAGTAATAGCTTTCGAACCGGTGCCGGAGAATATAAAATTTCTTAAGGGTCATATAGAACTCAATAAATTAATGAATGTTGAGGTAGTTGAGACTGCTGTTACGGATTACTGCGGGACTGCAAAGTTCAATGCCGCGGCAGACAGAGTGCTGGGCAGTATTAGTGAAAACGGAAATATTACAGTAACAGCAACGACTCTGGATAAAATAGTGCAGGAGAAAGGTGTTTTGCCGGACTGCATTAAAATCGATGTTGAGGGAGGAGAAGCTGCAGTTCTTGAAGGCGCCCGGCGAGTTCTAAGAGAATGCCGTCCGATAGTCTTTGTGGCGACACATTCTCAGGATGTGCATAGGAAATGTCTGGAAATTCTTAACTCAGAAAAATATTCAGTAGGGACTATTGCCAATCAAAAGGATGAGTTGATTGCTTTACCCGTCTCCGATAAACCATAGAAATCCCATTTCGCATTTACCGGCGGGAAACCGGTTTCCTTAAAAGGAAACCGGTTTTTCTATTATCTGAAGTAAAATAAAAAATGCGATTGTATTAGGACTGAATATGATGCTTTCACTGACAAATAGAATAAAAAAGAAAGCTGCTGAACTCGGTTTCTCGGCAATAGGTGTTGCACGGGCAGAACCGTTATTAAAAGAAAAAAAGCATTTGATTGAATGGCTTGCGCGGGGATATAATGCGTCCATGAATTGGATGGAACGAGAGACAGAAAAGCGTGCAGATCCTGCCAGAATTCTGCCGAATGTAAAGACAGTTATAAGCACTGCTGTCAATTATTTTTATCCAGGTGAAGAATTCGATTCACCGGATATGGGGAAAATTTCAAGGTACGCCCGGGGATATGATTATCATTACGTGATCACTGAAAAACTTGAGCAGTTGTATAAATTTATCAGTGATGAAATGCCGGACGTAAATGGAAAAGTTTACGTCGATACGGGTCCGGTAATGGAAAAAATTTGGGCTGCCAGGGCAGGAATCGGGTGGATGGGAAAGAATTCCAACCTGATTACAAGAAATTACGGTTCTTGGGTATTTCTGGGAGAAATATTGCTCGATTGCGAGCTGGATTATGATACTCCACTTCACGGTATGTGCGGAACATGCACTGCCTGTATCGATGCCTGCCCGACACATGCTATTGTAGAACCATACGTAGTTGATTCAAATAAGTGTATTTCATATCTGACAATTGAGCACCGCGGCGAACTTCAGAAAGAGATCTATTCAGATTTCCAGAATTGGGTCTACGGCTGCGATATCTGCCAGGAAGTATGTCCATGGAATAGATTCCAAACAATGACGAAAGAAGAATCTTTTTATCCGCGCCAGGATAATACTAATCCGGTATTGACCGAACTTGCTGAAATGAGCAAAGAAGAATTCGACCGCAGATATCAAAGGAGTTCTATAAAACGTACCAAACATGCGGGATTGATTCGGAATGCGCGAGGTGTGCTTGAATCAGGGGAAAGGAAAAAATAAATTTTATTAATTGAATCCAGATAAGAATAAATGCATCTTATATATAAATGACCTTAAAACTGATTTTTAATTTAACAGCTGAGTAATTATTATGACACAAAAAAATAGTCGAAAGCTTATAATAATCGGATCCGGTCCTGCCGGACTAACTGCAGCGTTATATGCCGGGCGGGCTAATCTTAATCCTCTTGTGTTCGAGGGCCAGCAGCCTGGAGGGCAATTAACCATAACAACGGATGTTGAAAATTATCCGGGATTTCCTGAAGGCGTACAGGGACCTGAATTGATGAATATATTACGTAAACAGGCGCAGAGATTTAATGCAGAGACCGTGTTTAAATCCGTGGAAGCCGTTGATCTTTCAAAACGTCCGTTTAAAGTCGTTGCCGATGGCGAAGATTATTCTGCAGAATCGGTTATCATAGCCACAGGAGCTTCGGCTAAATGGTTAAATATTCCTTCGGAAGAGGAATATAAGGGATACGGTGTTTCCGCCTGTGCAACCTGCGACGGTTTTTTCTTTCGTAACCAGCATGTTGCCGTTGTAGGCGGCGGTGATACGGCGTTGGAAGAGGCATCTTATCTTACAAATCACGCCTCGGAGGTTACGATTATTCATAGAAGAGATGAGCTTCGCGCATCTAAAGCAATGCAGGAAAGAGTGAAGAAAAATACAAAAATCGATTTTATATGGAATTCGGTGATAGATGAAATAATCGGGACCAGGGATGCGGCATCAAAGAAAATGACAGGACTTAAATTACGGAATGTAAAGACAGGCGAGGTATCGGAATTTAAATGCGATGGTCTATTTTTGGGAATAGGACATGAACCTAATACCGCCCTCTTCAAAGGTGTGCTTGATATGGATAATGTCGGATATTTAAAGCCAAAACCTTACAGCACGGCGATGAATATACCGGGCGTATTTGCAGCAGGAGATGTAGCTGATCCACGATACCGGCAGGCTATCAGCGCGGCAGGTGCCGGATGTATGGCTGCGATAGACGCGGAAAGGTTTTTAGCAGAACAGTAGCGATAATTCCGATGTTGATGAGATTCCGGGCTCCAGACTGTGTTTTACATTATCTATTCTTAGTTTTACCACAAATTCATTATGTAATCCAGAAAAATGATTGCTTTAATGCTTTAAACGGCATAAAAGAGTGAGGCAGGCATTGAGTCTTCATTTATAGCGCATAAATTCAAAGGATTACTGCCATATTTTGGGCAACTTGATTGACTTTCCGCCCTCTATTTCATAATTTATTGTATTATAATAAGTTACGAAGTGTAGGCCTGATTGCAGTTTTCCGGCTAAACTAGTATGATTCGGGTTAATGGGCAGTAGAATAAGGGAGATGCTTTAATAATTGGAAAAAAAGGCTTTTATAAAAGTAGTTTAACAAGCAAAATCAAATAACTTCTTTTCTTTAAAAGAGAGATATGTCTACAACCGCAAAATGGGTTATCGGTATCTTTGTTGGTCTTATTTTTTTATTTGGCATAATCATTTTTGTAATGATGTCGTGGATGTTCTCTGATGAAGGCGATAGCTCGATTGGATCCGTCGGCGATAAGCTGGCGGTTATAGAGCTGAAGGAAGAAATTTATTTTTCTGAAGAGATAGTACGGCAGTTTAAAAAGTACAGGGAAAATTCTTCCGTTAGGGCGATTGTTTTTCGTATAGAATCTCCGGGGGGCGGAGTAGCCGCGAGCCAGGAAATATTTGAAGAGGTCAAGAAAACGCGGGATGCTGGGAAGCCGGTAGTAGTATCCATGGGATCTGTTGCCGCGAGCGGTGGTTACTATGTTGCATGTGCTGCGAATAAAATTGTGGCAAATCCGGGAACGCTTACAGGGAGTATCGGGGTTATTTCTCATTTCCTCAGTTTTGAACCGTTGATGAAAAAAGTCGGCGTCGAAGAGACGACCATAAAAACCGGAAAATTTAAAGACATCGGTTCGCCTTTCCGCAAAACTACCGAAGAAGATAAACAATACTTCAATTCGGTAATAAGCGATGTTTATGACCAGTTTGTTGATGCAATTGAAGAGGAGCGCGGCCTGGAACGTGCGCACATATTGAAATATGCCGACGGCCGGGTTTTTACAGGAAGGCAGGCGGTAGAATATGGATTTGTTGATACACTCGGTACAATGGAAGATGCAGTGAGTATTGCAGCGGAACTGGGTGATATTAAAGGCCGGCCAAATGTTATTAAAGAAACAAAGAGAAAAACTTTTTTTGAAAGAATTATCGGTGATGCGGCAGCTGAAGTGACAAAGATCGGACATGAGTTTTTACGAAGTCCGGTTTTGCAGTACCGATTTGTATCTCCTGACTAATACTTGAGGAGGTTTTGTGACCAAAGCAGACATTGTAGATGTTATTGCATCGGCAACCGGGCTGACAAAAGTGGAAACCGAAGCTGTCGTCGACGGGTTCATTACAACGGTTATCGGTGCGATGAGAGACGGAAAGAATATTGAAATCAGGGGATTTGGTAGCTTTAAAGTGAAAAAGCGCAAGAGCCGCGTTGCTCGGAATCCCCGTACCGGCGCCCAGGTCAATGTTGATGAACATTATGTCCCGATATTCAAAGTCTCCAAAGAAATGAAGCAGACAGTAAATGAAAATTTGAAGAAAGGAGCTCGTAGCAATTAGAGGCGAGTTTATTTTCGTAATAGATCAGTATTTAAACGGAACAGGAAAACAAACTCAACGTCTATTAACTCAATTCAACTTAAAAAAAACAAAGAAGCAAATAATGAAAGGATACGTGTATGCCGTGTGGACGTAAAAGAAAACGTCATAAAATGGCGACGCACAAACGCAAAAAGCGTTTGCGGAAGCAGCGTCATAAGAAGAAATAATAATTATTAGAACTCTTTGCCTGTTGAATATTGATATTGCGACAGGCAAAGAGTAGATCTTTGTGTGATGTTTTTATAAGTCGGAAGTTGAGTTGATCGGAGTTGAATATTCATTGAATTATAAAACCGGAGGTTTATATGGGACAGGATAATGACGGGATGGCGAAAGGATTGATTGCAGGGTTTATCGCCGGGAGCATTGTGGGAGCCGTAATTGCGCTTTTATATGCTCCAAAAGCAGGAAAAGAACTGCGTGCAGATCTTAAAGAGAAAACGGGAGATTTAATGGAAGATGCGCAGGATTATGTGAATCGGGCGAAATCAAATGCGGTAGATGTAGTAAATGAAGGAAAAAGAAAAGCCGCAACGCTGGTCGACGATGCCCGCCGCAAAGCAGATACCCTGCTAGGCGATGCAGAACGGGTTATTAATAGTGCACGCGGTAAGACTGAAGGAACAAAAAATAGCTGACTGTTCTGTGATTAAAATTAATTATTTTATCTGACCCAGGAAGAGGGAAACTTGTGTGGAAACATTATCTGAAATATTAAAAATTGTTTTATTATTCAGCGCATCTGCGTTGTGTATTTACCTTGTTGTAGTGCTTGTCCGCTTCAATACGTTTATAAAAATCTTGCAGGTGGAAATTATTGACCTTAGCAAGAATCTGAAGCCCATTCTAGAAAATCTCAACACGGTAACAGATAAACTGCGATTGGTTGCCTCGAAGGTAGAAGACCAGGTCGATATGGTCCATGGAGTATTTCTTACGTTCAGGCGTATTTCCGATAACATCACGCGGCTGGAAGAAAATTTTCAGATGCATTTGGAAGAACCACTGATGCGTGTGGGCGCGATGTTCGGCAACATAGTTAATCGTGTTGTATCATTGTTTACCCGGCGTTCGCAGGAAATATTTTAAGCATTATTGAAAGAAGAATCTAATATTGGCGGCGGCGGGACGCCGCCGTGGTTATTATTTCATTTAAAGGAGATACAATTGTGTCTAAAGCGATAAGTAAAGAATATCCAATAGATAAAATCCGTAATATTGCGGTAATCGGTCACGGCGGTTCCGGAAAAACGACGTTGACCGAGTCGCTGATGTTTATAACTGGAGCCGCAACACGAATGGGGCGCATCGAAGATGGGTCCACCATCTCTGATTACCATGCAGACGAAATTGAACGAAAAGTGTCAATCAACGCAGCGGTAATGCATGCCGATTGGCAGGGTACCAAAATTAATATACTGGACACTCCGGGGTATTCGGATTTTACAGGTGAGGTTATCAGCTCTTTACGCGTTGCCGACCTGGCTGTTGTGATCATTAAAGCAGTTGAAGGAGTCGAAGTAGGAACGGAAATTGTCTGGAATTATGCAAAAACGCTTAATGTGCCGGCC
>JAFGLB010000174.1 GCA_016928255.1 Bacteroidota bacterium | reverse complement strand
GGATTTTCAGATCGTGCCAATCATTCTCGGCACACAGACGCAAAAAACGATAAAGGATATTACCGGAGCATTGCTGCCTTACTTGAACACGAAGAACCTGTTCATAATAAGTACCGACTTTTCACATTACCCGTCGTATAAAGATGCAAACAAGATTGATAAGTTGACTGCAGATGCGATTCTAACAAATTCGCCTGCCGGACTGATACAGTCAATAAAAATGAGTGAATCAAAGGGATACCCGAATCTGGCTACCTGCCTCTGCGGCTGGACAAGTGTATTGTCTCTTATGTATATGACGGAAAACAATCCGGATATTAAATACACTCATATTCAATACAAAAATTCAGGCGACAGCGAGTACGGCGGAAAAAATAAGGTTGTAGGCTACAACGCCATTGTCGCTGCGTTAAAGGAAAGAAAAACAGATTCAGAATTCATAATCAATGAAAAAGACAGGAAAGACCTTCTGCAAATCGCGCGCAGCACGATTGCGGAATTCTTAAAGATAAAAAGAATTGCCGGGATTGATCCGGACAGCTTGTCGTTAACATTAAAAAAAGAATGCGGCGCCTTTGTTACATTGAAAGAAAATGGCCGGTTGCGCGGTTGTATCGGCCGTTTCGATGCATCTGAACCCCTGTACAAAACAGTGCAGGAAATGGCAGTTGCATCTTCCACTCAGGACTATCGGTTCAAGCCGGTCGGGGCAGGTGAGCTGCCAGAACTCGAAATAGAAATCTCCGTACTGACACCGATGCGCCGTATAGGTTCCGTCGATGATTTTCAACTGGGCAAACATGGAATTTATATTAAAAAGGAAAACAGGGCCGGCACATTTCTGCCGCAGGTCGCCTATGAAACCGGCTGGACAAAAGAGGAATTCCTGGGCCATTGCGCACAGGATAAAGCAGGAATAGGATGGAACGGCTGGAAAGATGCAGAATTATATATTTATGAAGCGATAGTATTTAGCGAAAATGAATAGAGAGCAACCGAATTGAAAAATACTTCAAACATTTCAAAACGTGAATTTCTCCGTCAGTGCACACTATGTGCCGGCGGTGCCGCACTCGGAATGTACAATCCGAGCATTTTATCCTTTAATACTGAGCTGAACAAATTCAGCAAAGAAGCACTCTTCTATTCGAAGACAGAAAACGGATTCTTGTGCGAAAAATGCCCGCATTTTTGTACACTGGACGACGGTGATACAGGATTCTGCCGAAGCCGTGTTGCGAGCAATGGTAAAATGTATTCAATCGCTTATGGAAATCCGTGTGCAGTACATATAGATCCTATCGAGAAAAAGCCTTTCTTTCATTTTCTGCCCTCCACGAATGCTTTTTCAATCGCCGCCGCGGGATGCAACATGAGGTGCCTTAATTGCCAGAATTGGCAGATATCGCAGGCAAGTCCGAATGAATCGGATAATATTGAATTGATGCCCGAAGAAGTTGTAAAGGCCTGCATAAAGTCAGGTTCTGAATCAATCGCGTACACATATTCCGAACCCACCACTTTTTTTGAATACATGCTCGACACGGCAAGACTGGCACATGAGCAAAAGATACGCAATGTGATAAAATCAAACGGCTATATTAACGAAAAACCTCTGCGGCTTTTGTGCAAAGTGCTTGACGCTGCAAATATAGATTTAAAGACTTATGACGACAGGATATACAGAAAAATTAGTTCTGGAAAACTCAAGCCTGTATTGACTGCATTAAAGGTTCTCCGTGATGAAGGTGTCTGGCTTGAGATTACAAATCTTATAATACCCTCCTGGACAGACAATTTCGATACTATCAAAAAGATGTGTGAATGGTTATGCAACAACGGAATGTCGGAAACGCCTCTGCATTTCAGCAGATTTACGCCGCTTTATAAACTCAGCCAGCTGCCGCCGACACCGATTGTAACCCTGAAAAAAGCCAGGAAAATTGCCGAAGATTCGGGGATGAAATTTGTCTATATCGGAAATATTTCAGGTCATGATGGCGAGAATACTTACTGCCCAAAGTGCGGCAAAGTACTAGTAGAAAGACGCATATTTACCATCCTCGGCAATTATATTATTAAAGGCAAATGCAAATATTGCGGAGAGAAAATTTCAGGGATATGGAACTGACGCGGATATATTAAAACTTTTTTTAACTAATGAATGGTCTTATTACGAAAAACAAAATTAATCGCGCCGTTTATCCCCTCCTGTATATTGGTTTCGGTTCCATAATTTCTCAAATTCTTTTAATCCGGGAATTTATTGTCAGTTTTTACGGCAACGAACTGAGTATCGGAGTTATTTTAGCCGGCTGGCTGATTTGGATCGGCATCGGAAGCGCAGCCGGAAACAGGATATTGAAAAAAAATCTGAATACTTCGCGCTGTTTCTTTTTTCTTATAGCCCTTACACCTGTTGTTACTTTTATACAGATTGCTGCAGTAAAATTTTCAAGAGGCTTTGTCTATGCTGCGGCAGGAGAGTTTCTCTCAATAGCCAAGCTGGCCGGATTTTCATTTACAATTCTTTGCTTCGGCTGCTTATTGTGGGGTATATTATTTACTCTCGGTGCCAAACTGCTTTCATCTGAAAAAAAACAGATGTGGTTCGGTGTAAACAGGGCATATATTCTGGATTCTGTAGGCTGTGTTGCCGGCGGATTGTTATTTTCATTTGTGCTTGTTTCATTTTTTTCGACTCTGCAGATTGTTTTATTTTTGCATTTTTGCGCCTGGAGCCTGATAGTTTGGCAATTTTTTAATATTAAAAAAATCGCAGGGCTGGCAGGAATTCTGGTCCTGGTTATTCTGTTCTGTGTTCTTTTTAAGCCCGTCAGCAGGCTGGAACATCAAATCAATGCCTGCCAATGGTCGCTTATAAATGACAGACTTGAGTTTATCCGCTCAATTGACACTAAGTATCAAAACCTTTCACTGCTTCGAATGGAGGACCAATATACAATATACTCAAACGGACGGCCTGTATATAACCTTCCCGATACATACGAAACCGAGATATTTGTGCATTCAATTCTGATTCACAACCGCGGCGCAAAACGAGTTCTTGTGCTTGGCGGGGGATTCAGCGGCATAATAAAGGAAATACTGAAATACGATGTAAATGAAATAGAATATGTAGAAATAGATCCCGCCTTTATTGAATTCATCAAATCTGTTGTGGACACATCGAACCTTAAAGCACTGCAGGATCCGCGTGTAAAGATTATTTCAGGCGACGGGCGCGAATATTTATCGCGAAAACAGCCCCCTTTTGATGCAATAATCATGAACATAGGTGAACCATCGACTGCAAATATTAACCGTTTCTATACCGTCGAGTTTTATCAAATTTGTGCGGCAAATTTAACTGCCGGCGGCATTATTGCATTTTCTTTTCCTTCGTCGGCCGAATATATTACGGATGAAATGAAAAAACTAAATGCATCCATTTATCACACATTTCGCAAAGTATTTCAAAACACTCTGATAATTCCCGGCGATCATGCAATTCTGATAGGATCGGCCGGCCTGAGACCGTTTACTCAGACACCTGATTCGCTCGGTCGACTTTTTACGGCCGCCGGAATACAGACCGAATATTTTTCCGGATATATGTTCGAAGAAAAAATGGCTCCCGGCAGAATAAAATATATATCGGCCGCTTTGGAATCAGTGGATGATTACAGATTAAATACGGATATCGATCCTGTAACTTATTACTTCGATTTATTGTTATGGAACCGGCTATTGCAGGATGACAATATGATACTTAATTCTCTTACCCGTTCAAACATACTGCTCTTGGGCGCTGCTGCAGCCGGAATATTATTCACTATAATTCTTTCTCGCGGCACAGGTACTTTAAAGGCAAAGCGGAGAATGCCGGTTGTTATTATTACATGCGGGGGATTTGCCGCTATGGCAGTTAACCTGCTTCTTATAATTAATTTTCAGGAGACTTTTGGTTCGATTTATGAATTCATAGGCGCTATATCTGCGGCTTTCTTATTTGGGTCAGCCCTGGGAGCGATTAATATTGCGCGAATATCACCGCAAAGAATTAAACTGGTTTTATCTTTTATCATTATCGTTCTGTTATGCGCATTGTATTGTATTCCCTGGCTGTTCAGTATTCTGCTCAAGGCACATTCTGTTCTTTTAACATTTACTGCCGCCATATTTTTCGGAGGCCTTATAGGAATGCTGTTCGGTATTATCAACCGGATTTACTGCGACCGGTTAACAGATCTCGGCAGTATTTACGCATATGATGTGTTCGGGTCTTCTTTAGGCGCTTTGACGGCATCTTCTTTGCTGCTGCCTGTTTTAGGAATCAGAGAGATGACTCTTCTGCTTATGCTGATGTTATCTCCTGCACTTGTAGCTGCATTTCTGATCCAAAAGCATTATTGACCAAATTTTATTCCGGTCTTTCAAGTATTGTGATAATTTTCTGATCGATCCGCGGAAGGCTTGGATCCCGGATACATGCCTGCTGATATGCAAGTATAAAACCTCTGCCGCCTTTTAGAAGTGTTTCGTTTAGAGCAGGCCTTCCAAGATGTTTATCAATTTCATATGCCATACGCTGGCCTGCAGCCGCGCCGTAATTCTTTTCGAAAGATCCAGAAAGATTTGCATCCATTAAAAGCTGCTGCACACGTGAATTGGAAATATTTTTTGATAACATTTCAGCCAGCACATTGTTAAGTGTTTCAATCGAATTCGATGTAATACGGAACCAATTCATATTTGGTGTTTCTCCGCCTAGACTTACCTGAAGCGAAAGATAGTAAGCACACCCTTCGTTTTGCACCAATTCGAGGAGATACTCTGCAGGAATTTTCGGTTTTACGGATTCGGGCAGTGACTTTTTTAAAATCGAAAAAGCTGCATGGAAGCATTCGTGCGCTGTTGTACTCAGTAAATCGATAAATTGCGCCTTCACTGCACGCTGATGCGTAATCATCCTGGCGAGATTAACTACAATTACCGGTTCTCCCTCATCGTCGTTTACAAATGCAGGCGTATCGTTATTCCATACGACACGCCTTTCGTATGCAGCTGCGCGCTCATTTCCTATTACAACCAGGTATACAGAAAAACGCGTTGATATTTTTGCCTGAGAAGGGAAGAATGATGCAACCGTCGCGGCGATCCGCCTGTCCAGCTGTTTTGATTTTATTTCATCGATCAGCTGGCGGAGTTCCCGGATATGATTTTTTGCCGGGAAAAATCCGTATACATCGCTTTCGAATCCCGGATTATTCCTGGCAATTATAAGCTGGTCTCTAAAATCATCGGGAGGTTTTTCGGTTCTTGCAAGCAGAATGCTCGTTTCTGCCGCCAATTGATTTCCCCGGAGTTTTGCCACAAAATCTGCATCGCCGGTCCGGTATTCAAAGAAATCGAGCGTTTGTTCAGCCGCTGCATAGTTCACTCCTAATGAGAAGTCAAAATCCGAACTTATCTGGGCGCTCGCGTCTGAAGCAGTCAGATACAAAATAACAGCGCAGATGAATTTTACTGCACCAGAAGAAAATAAAGTCAATCCCTTCACTTTAAAAATTCTTTTCATATTATAATGTAAGAGGAAAGTCGTAGGATGTCAAACAGCGTTACTGTTTTATGCTTCAATTCCTCTTTTAATAACTATTTGATATATTACAGCAGGTATTATCATTTTATTTAATCCAGCGGATTATTGAATATGCTTTATGCAGGCGAGCTTAGTGCACTTATCACGGCAATATTGTGGACAGGGAGCGCGCTTGCTTTCGCTGCTGCAACGATCCGCGTCGGATCTGTTTATGTGAATATCATCCGCCTTATTGCGGCGGTTCTATTTTTATTCCTTACTCACATAGTATTCAGCATAAATATTTCAGTTTCTAATGCACAGGTTTGGTATTTATCTCTAAGCGGGCTGGCCGGTTTTGTTTTCGGCGATACATTTCTTTTCAAATCGTATGAATATATCAGTGCGAGAGTCAGTTCGCTTATAATGGCGGTTACACCCGCAATAGCGGCATTATTCGCTTACATCTTTCTTGGCGAGACAATTACACTAACCGGTTTTTTGGGGATAGCGGTAACTTTGGGAGGAATTATACTGGTCGTAATGGAGCGAAAAGACAAATCGTCGCATCATGTTCCCATATCCATAGCCGGCGTGTTCTATTCTTTCTTAGGTGCAGCAGGTCAGGCAGGCGGATTGATTTTCGCCAAGAGTGCATTTTCTATCGGCCATATAAACGGATTCACGGCCACAATGATCCGCGCCGTAGCGGCAACGATAATACTTATACCTTTGAATTATTTTGCCAAACGCTTCACTAATCCAATCGAAGTTTTTAGAAAAGACAGAAAGGCATTTAACTTTACAATTCTGGGAGCTTTTTTAGGTCCATATATTGGTGTAACATTCAGCCTTATGGCCGTTTCATTGACTGATATAGCGGTTGCAGCTACAATTATGTCGATAGTGCCAGTTATTATGCTGCCTGCAGTTTGGATTTTATTCCGTGAAAAGCTCAGATGGCGCGCTGTTATCGGTGCCTGCCTGGCCGTAGCCGGAGTTGGAATTCTATTCCTTCGGTAATTCCGCCAATTTTTTTCAATCCTGCATTTGATATTCTTTTTCCTGCGGGCGGATAGCGTCGTGCAAGCTGCGGAGTGTGTAGAATGCTTTTTCGCTTCCCCTGAATATCGCTTTATGAAGAATACGGTAAGCTTCGCCTTTATCCATCGGCAATCCGATTCCCTTTTCGTAACAATAGGCCAAAGTCAAATCTGAAAACAAGCAGCCATTTTTTGCAGTTTCACGAAGGAGTGACAGAGCCTTTGCAAATTCCTGTGTATGAATTTGACCCAGTACGTTTGCTGCTGCAAGCCTTATATCTGCTTCCACACTTCCTGATGCAGAGGCGCGGTTCCAGAATTCAACAGCTTTAGCGCTGTTTTTCTGAGTCCATCTTCCGGTAAAGTAGCATAGACCCAGTTCAACCATCGCAGGCGTATGCCCGACGGAAGCAGCGCGTTGAAGCAGATCGAACGCCTGTTTTTCGTTAAGTATTTTATTGAATCCTGCGGAAAATAATCCTGACCATACAAAAAGAGCGTTCGGGTCGTTAATTGACGATTTAAATTCAAGTTCACGTGAGAATTCTTCGGTGACCATCAGTTTCCAGAGTAATCCCGGAGCACGGTAGGAATCCCAGCGAAGCGCCCGCAGGTAATACACGCCTGCAAGTATGAGATCCTTTTGCACGTTTAATCCCCTTTCATAACAGCGTCCAAGCAGACACAGTGCTTCCGGATTCCCCATATTCGCGGATAATAAAAATGTGGAATGTGCGCCGGTATCGATTTTGACCTCATGCGGATTTTCAGGTGAAGCAGAATAGGCAGGTATTCCCTGACGTGCTTCACGGATAAGAGTCGTGTCTTCGATTGCAGAGACTGTATCCCTCTTAAAATCTATAAAAAGCAAATTAAATTTCGAATTCCCCGAGATTGATTTTTGTGTATTGTTTTTAACTTGCCCTATTTTAGATTCACCGTTCTTGGCAACTTCAGTAGTATCGAAACCGCGCCTTTCAATTTCTTTTTTTGTTATTTTTGCAGCTTCTGAACCAAGTTCCGATGCTCTTCTTATATATTTGTAAGCTGCAGGCCAGCTGCGCGGTACTATTAAATCCTCCGTGTATAGCAGTCCCGTAACATACAACGCTTCCGGATTTTCTTTTTTCGCAGCTGAGCGGAAATGCCTGAAAGCTTTAAACGGATCCCATTCTACTCCCATTCCATTCATCAACAATATACCGTAATTAAATTCAGCAAGAGGGAGGCGCTGTTCAGCCGCTTTTTGTATCCAGAATGCGGCTTTCGGAGTATCGGTCGGAAATCCCCTGCCCAGTAAATAACGCAAACCAAGTTCATGCTGTGCCGGCGATTCGCCTGAATTTGCTTTTTGCATCAGTACAAACGCTTCGAGCAGCTGAAGATCAAGAGTTGAGGGAAGAACAAACGGCGCCGTAGCTGTAACAGCTGTTCTGAATGCCTGCGGTTTCTTTTTCTCCTGCGCCTGCATCAGCTGAAGCATTAAAGGATACAGGATCAGTATTAATAAAGAAAAAAAGAAAACTTTTATTTGTCTTGATGACTTCATTTTAGCAACCTAAGTTACAATTTCGTATATTATCAATACAATTGCCATATTGACTGGTCTGGCAGAACATTAATAATTGGACGAATACCGCTGTTATTTGGTTTCCTTCAAATACAAATGAAAGTAACTTGTTTTCAACTGGATTAAAGACAAATGGGCGACGATAAAATAATTTTTTCGATGATCGGCGTCGGAAAAGTAGTAAAACCCAACCGGCAGATTCTGAAAGATATTTACCTCTCCTTTTTCTACGGCGCCAAGATAGGCGTACTCGGTTTAAACGGTGCAGGCAAGAGCACGCTCCTGAAAATTATCGCTGGCGTGGATAAAGATTATCTCGGCCAGATAACGGCGCAGAAAGGAATAACCTTCGGTTACCTTCCGCAGGAACCTGAACTTGATCCGGCAAAGACAGTAAAGGATATTGTTGAAGAGGGTGTGCAGGAAATTGTGAATCTGCTCAAAGATTATGAAGCTGTAAATCTCCAGCTTACCGAACCTGATGCAGATTATGATAAGCTTTTGGAAAAACAGAGCCGTCTCCAGGAAAAAATAGATCATTTGAATGCCTGGGACCTCGAAAGCAAACTTGAGCAGGCGATGGACGCACTTCGCTGCCCGCCGCCCGAAACATCAATAAAAATATTGTCCGGCGGCGAGCGCCGGCGTGTTGCACTTTGCCGTCTTTTACTGCAGGAACCCGATGTACTTTTGCTTGATGAACCAACAAATCATCTCGATGCCGAGTCGGTTGCATGGCTGGAGCATCATTTGGGCCTTTACAAAGGTACCGTTATCGCGGTTACTCACGACAGATATTTTTTGGATAATGTTGCCGGATGGATACTCGAGCTTGACCGCGGAGAAGGAATACCGTTCGAAGGCAACTATTCATCCTGGCTTGAACAGAAAAAGCGCAGGCTTGAAGTTGAAGAAAAGCAGGAATCAAAACGTCAGCGGGTTCTTCAGCGTGAACTGGAATGGGTGCGTCTAAATCCAAAAGGCCGCCATGCAAAAAGCAAAGCCCGTATTGCCGCTTACGAAAAAATGCTCGCCGAACAAACTGATAAACGCGATGAGGAGATGGAAATCTATATTCCTCCGGGACCAAGATTAGGCGATGTCGTAATCGAAGCGGCAGGTATTACCAAAACGTACGGCGACAGAATACTTTTCGAGAATATGAATTTTGCTCTCCCTCCGGGCGGCATTATAGGTGTGATAGGCCCTAACGGCGCGGGAAAGACGACGCTTTTCAAACTGATTACCAAACAGGAACAGCCGGACCAGGGAAGTATTAAGATAGGCGATACCGTTAAGCTGGCTTATGTAGATCAGATGCGCCCGCTTGATCCGGATAAAACAATCTGGCAGGAAATCTCCGGCGGAGAAGATTTGATAATGCTGGGCAGCCGTGAAGTAAATTCGCGCGGCTACGTTGCCCGGTTCAATTTCAGCGGGACCGACCAGCAGAAACCCGTCGGAAAACTCTCGGGCGGCGAAAGAAACCGTGTTCATCTGGCCAAAGTATTAAAAGACGGCGCCAATGTTTTACTGCTCGACGAACCGACCAATGACCTGGATGTGAATACACTTCGTGCTTTGGAGGAAGCCCTTTCAAATTTTGCCGGATGTGCGGTTATCATATCTCACGACCGGTGGTTCCTTGACCGTGTTGCCACACATATTCTGGCATTTGAGGGCGACAGCAGTGTTTTGTGGTTCGACGGAAATTATTCCGAGTACGAAGAGTACCGGAAAAAACAGCTGGGCATAGGTGCAGATCAGCCGCACAGGATAAAGTATAAAAGGCTTACGAGAGATTAATTAACGCTGTTATTCTACTGCAGATATTTTTCCCGCTGTTCAGTTCGCTCAATAATAAAACAAACGGAAAAAAAATTATCCTTTAAAAACGGCCTGTCAGTTATACCCGTTCACTTATAGGTATGTAGCCGGTCAAAGCCGGCCCGGTATAAACCTGGCGCGGTCGGTAAATACGGCCATCCTGCGCGTCATGGATTTCTTTATAATTTGCAATCCAGCCCGGCATGCGCCCGATCGCAAACATTACGGTATACATACTTGTCGGGATTCCTATCGCACGCATGATGATACCGCTGTAAAAATCAACATTAGGATAAAGTTTTCGCTCTATAAAATAAGGTTCGGCCAGAGCGGCTTCCTCCAAGCGTTTAGCAATATCCAGCAGCGGATCCTGAACTTTTAAAACAGCGAGCAGTTCATCGCATTTCTTTTTTATAATACGCGCACGTGGATCGTAATTCTTATAAAGACGATGGCCGAAGCCCATAAGACGTTTTCCGGATTTTTTATCTTTCGCCGCTTCAATAAATTTGGATCCGTTGTCGCCCGATTTATGTATGCTTTCCAGCATTTCCAAAACAGCCTGATTAGCACCGCCGTGCAGGCGGCCCCACAGTGCACAGACTCCCGCGGCGGCGCTGGCAAATAAATTTGCCTGGCTCGATGCCACCATGCGAACCGTTGAAGTCGAACAGTTTTGTTCATGATCAGCGTGCAGGAGGAAAATAAGATCCAGCGCGTTCACGACCTCGGGTTGAAGTTCATAATCCACGTACGGTTCCGAAAACATCATATGAAGAAAATTTGCAGTGTATTTGTAAACCGGTTTGGGATAAATGATGGGAAGTCCGAGCGATTTTCTATATGAAAAAGCCGCGATAGTCCGCACTTGTGCCAGAAGGCGCGCTGCCTGCACAAGAAAAACCTCATCCGGATCAAGCACTTCAGGAACAAAGCAGCCCGCTGCATTTATCATAGAAGAAAGAATAGCCATAGGATGTGCATGCGTAGGAAATCCTTCAAAATGAAACTTCATATCCTCATGCAGCATTTCATTTTTGGTCAGTAAATTTGAAAAGTCCTTCATCTCCTGTGAATTCGGCAGTTTGCCGTAAATC
>JAFGLB010000173.1 GCA_016928255.1 Bacteroidota bacterium | reverse complement strand
TTTTGCATACGGTCCTTTAAAATATATTGAAAGGGGAACCAATGTCAATCCTTTTTCTTTCAATCCTCCGAGCAGTTTACGGATTTGTTTTTTCTGAAGCAGCAGTTTACGTTTTCGCCGGGGTTCGTGGTTGTAAATACTGCCTTGCTCGTACGGACTTATATGCATGCCTTCAAGCCAGACTTCGCCGCCTTTGACTTCGGCGTAACTGTCCTGAAGATTTGCATTTCCCTTTCGCAGCGATTTCACCTCGGTGCCTTTTAATACAATTCCGGCTTCAAGCTTATCGATGATGAAATAATCGTGCTTTGCCTTGCGGTTGCTTATTGTAACCCGTTGTGGTGCTTCTATCATCCGCAATTTTTTGGTTTAAACATACCTTAAATGTAAAAAAAAATCAATGAGAATTCTAATTTTATTCATTGAATAGTAAATGGGGTTATATACTTGAAAAGATGAGCGAAATAAAAGTCCGTTTTGCCTTTCGGGACACTTCTGAGTATATTATGCAGCAAGCTGTATTCCGTAAAAAGAAAGTGAAACATGACAGAACGAGAGTATGATCTAACGGTAATTGGCGGCGGTCCGGGGGGATATGTCGCTGCGATCCGGGCTTCACAGCTGGGTATGAAAGTGGGTCTTATTGAACGCGACAGGCTTGGCGGCATTTGTCTGAATTGGGGCTGTGTTCCTTTAAAAGCTCTTATAAGAAGTGCCGAGATATTCCGTTCATTTAAAAAATCCGAGGAATATGGGATATCTCATAAAGGGCTGACATACGATTTTACCAAGGTTATTGCCAGAAGCAGAGGTGTTGCCGACCGTATTTCAAAAGGTGTAGAATACCTGATGAAAAAGAATAATATCGAAACTATCTCCGGAAATGCAAGATTTACAGATAAAAATTCTGCCGAAGTGATTAAAAACGGAGAAACCACAGATATTATAAAGTCAAAAAAAATCATTATTGCGACAGGCGGACGGCCGCGTTCGATTCCGGGTGTTGTCATCGACAAGAAAAAGATTATCACTAGTTCAGAAGCTATGTCCCTCAAGGTACAGCCCGAATCGATGATAATTGTTGGGGGCGGTGCAATCGGAGTTGAATTTGCATTTTTCTATAATTCATTCGGGACGAAAGTGACTGTAGTGGAAATGCTCCCGTCAATTCTGCCGAATGAAGACAGGGAATTAACAAAAAATCTTGAAACGAGCCTGAGAAAATCAGGGATCGATATTCTAACAGATACGAAAATTGAAAATCTGAATGTCGGAAATGAAATAACTGCCGCCGTGTCAGATCAGGAGGGAAAGAAAGTTCTTAAAGCCGATATAGTTCTTGTTGCTACAGGTGTCCAGCCGAATGTTGAGAATATTGGACTTGAATTAGCCGGCGTAAGGACGGATCGCGGTTTTATCGCCGTAGATGAGTTTGGCTGCACAAGTATTGAAGGTATTTATGCTGTCGGTGATGTATCAGGCCCGCCGTTACTTGCACATGTCGCTTCGCATGAGGGAATTATTGCTGTTGATCATATTGCAGGCAAGGCAAAGCACGGAATAGACAGGTCGAATATACCAAGTTGTACTTATTGCCAGCCCCAGATAGGCAGTATCGGCCTCACAGAAGAATCGGCAATCACAAAAGGGTATAAAATAAGGATCGGCCGATTTCCATTCCGGCCCCTCGGCAAAGCATTGGTTCTCGGTGAAACTGAGGGAATGGTAAAACTGGTTTTCGATGAAATCAGCGGTACGCTGCTGGGGGCTCATATAATAGGTTCAGAAGCGACGGAATTAATTGCTGAACTCGGCATGGCAAAGGCACTCAAAGCAACCTGGGAGCAAATTCATAGCACAATGCATGCGCACCCGACATTATCTGAAGCCGTGATGGAAGCGGCAGGCCAGGCATTCGGAGCCGCAATTAATATCTGATTTATTGAAATTATCCGATAATACGCGTATGTGTGCCTAAAAAAGAATAAGTTATTTGAAGAAAGTGATATAACATTTGATTATATTTATTGACATTCGGAAGTTATAGAACTAAGCTTGTATTAGCGAAAAAAAAGCTTTGGAAATTCAAGAGAAACAAAAAGAAAAAGCAGTACCAACCCGGCTTCAACACCCAGAATGGTTAAAAGTAAAAATTCCCGGAGGAAAGGAATACGTCCGCTTAGGCAGTATAATGCGTGCCAAAAGACTGCATACTGTATGCGAAGAAGCAAGGTGTCCGAATATGAAGGAATGCTGGAATTTAGGTACTGCAACTTTCATGATTCTTGGCGATATTTGTACCAGGTCATGCGGATTTTGTGCAGTAAAAACCGGGAAGCCCGATATTGGATTGGATTGGGATGAACCGCAGCGTGTCGCGGAAGCGGCAGAAACGATGGGACTGCGTCATGCAGTTATCACCTCTGTAAATCGCGATGAACGAGAAGACGGCGGAGCACCGATATTTGCCGAGACTATCAGGCTGATAAATGAAAAATTGCCGGAATGTAAAGTGGAAGTGCTGATTCCTGATTTTAAAGGTAGCAGCGAAGCGCTTGAAATCGTCTTAAATGCAAAGCCGGATATTCTAAATCATAATTTGGAGACTGTTCCCCGTTTATATCGGACCGTGCGCCCGCAGGCAAATTACAGACGATCTCTAAAACTGCTTGACAGGGCGAAGAGAAAAGGATTTGTAACGAAAACGGGATTGATGCTTGGTCTGGGAGAGAGTACAAAAGAGATTTTGGAAGTAATGAATGATGCCCGCGCTGTTAGTTGCGATATTATTACTTTAGGCCAGTATCTTCAGCCGGCCAAAGACCATCTGCCTGTCGAACGTTACGTACACCCGGATGAGTTTAGAATGCTGAAAGAAGAAGGATTGAAAATGGGATTCCGGCACGTCGAATCAGGTCCGTTAGTACGCAGTTCTTACCATGCAGCAGGACAAGTTTGAGAATTCTATGATAACAAAATACGGATATGATGTTTATTTTACTGTTGCAGTAATATGTATTGTCGTTATTATTCTGGCAACCCTTTTTATAGAGCCCAAAGCTTACCGTTACCTGCTTGTTTTGGTTTCTTTTGTGTTTCTCGGATTTACAACCTTCTTTTTCCGTGATCCTGAACGCACGCCGCCCAAAGGCAATAATTTTATTTTATCTCCGGCGGACGGCAAAGTTATCGTGATCAAAAAGGTCAGGGATGAGGAATTTTTCCAAACGGATGTCCGGCAAATAAGCATATTTATGTCGCCTTTAAATGTCCATGTCAATCGTAATCCGATTACAGGGACGGTCGAACACATCAGATATGTTAAAGGAGAATATTTCGCGGCATTCGAAGATAAAGCTTCCGAGAAAAACGAACAGATGATTATCGGACTTAATGGAGTACAGGGAAAGATATTGTTTAAACAGATTGCCGGATTTATTGCACGACGTATAGTCTGCGACCTGAAGCCGGGGGATACCGTAATAGCGGGAGAACGCTTCGGTATGATAAAATTCGGATCGCGCCTGGATGTTTTTGTACCGCTTTCGGCGGATATTCACGTTAAGCTAGGAGATATCACAAAGGCCGGTGAAACAATACTGGGCGAGTATCCCCGCAATCAAACGGAGATGACAAAATAAGATGAAAATCACCCGCGCAGTGGTACCAAGTCTTTTTACAACCTTGAACGTATTCTGCGGATTCCTTTCGATACTGAACGTTGCCGAAAGTCATTTTCATACGGCGGCGTGGTTTATAATTCTGGCCGCAATTTTTGATTCGCTGGATGGGGTAATGGCGCGTATAACACGTTCGTCAAGTCAGTTTGGAGTCGAACTGGATTCACTTGCAGATGTTGTCTCGTTCGGCGCAGCTCCGTCATTTATGGTTTACAAGGCATACCTGTATTCCTTTGAAAATTGGGGAGTAATAATCGCGGCACTGCCTGTTGTATTTGGAGCTATCCGATTGGCGAGATTTAATGTTCAGCTTGTTGGATATGATAAGGATTATTTCAACGGATTGCCGATACCTTTACAGGCGGTGACAGTCTGCGCATTTATATTTCACTACTACGGCGAAGGATTCGGTTTAACCGGATGGAGCGGCTCCGGATTGATAATTCTCGTTGTCGTTCTTTCATTCCTGATGGTAAGCCGGATAAAGTACGATACAATACCTAAATTTACTAAACGTCAGATAAAGGCTCATCCATGGAAGTTCGTGACTGTTACAATTGGTATCCTGATAATTCTTATTTCAAAAGGTACACTGCTTTTTCCGCTGCTTGCCCTGTATATAATATTTGGAATAATCAGATCCATAGTGCATGGATTGACCAAAACATTTAAAAAAACCGAAGACGAACTTAAAAGGGAAGAAAAACTTTCACGTATTGATATATAGGAGATAAACGTGTTTCATTCAAAAGTCATAGTAACCCTGAAAAAATCCATTCTTGATCCGCAGGGAAAAGCAGTAGAACAGGGCATTCATTCCCTCGGCTTTGATGCTGTCAGCGATGTGCGGATAGGTAAATACATTGAAATGAATATAGATACCGATTCAAAGGAAGAAGCCGAACGGATGACCGCAGAAATTTCGGACGAACTTCTGGCTAATCTTGTAATGGAAAGTTATTCATTCACTATTGAACCTGTAAAGGAATAGCGGGATAAAACATGAAAAGATTAAAGATGGGCGTAATTGTTTTTCCCGGATCCAATTGTGATCACGACAGCCATTAT
>JAFGLB010000172.1 GCA_016928255.1 Bacteroidota bacterium | reverse complement strand
TTTCTCAAAAAAGGCACTAGTGCTCGTTTCCTTTTAATGGTCATATTAATTAAAATGCAATACTACTTATTGGAAACGGCACTAGAAGAAGAACAACCCTTTTAAAATGAACCAGACACCGCTGATCATCATGCATATATATGAAATAGTCCTTACAGAATCGATTTTAGAAAGCAGTCCCCAAAAAATCATTATAGGAAAAAATGTTGCTGTTCCGATAAAAAAAGCGGAGAAATAAATCATCGTGCCGACTACAGATCCTGTGCTTGTTGCTCCTACGATTGCTGCAAGAAATGGAGGACATAAATTTAATCCGGTTAAAAATCCCAATAATACTGGAAACATTCTTTGTGAATTACTGTTCATTATTAGCCTGCATAATTTCTTTTCCGGAATATTTTTCTGAATGCTGAAAAAAATTAGTGTTAATCCCAGAGCGATGGAAACAATCCCGAAAACACTTCCATTTACATATTGATGAATATTATTTCCAATAATTCCAACGACTATGCCTACCAGCATATAGCCGATAAATCTTCCGGTGAGAAACAATAGTAAAGTTAAAGATCCGGTGGACAATCTGTGTGTAGTTGATGAAGTTAATAGCGGAACTACAATCGGAGAACAGTACGCCAGGCAAATCGGTCCGACTGAAAGACCTAATAGCAAGGATTCAACGACATAATTATACACGTTTAGCCCGATAAGTGATTCTTAATTTTTTTAAAAATCTGAATTATTAACAACTAATGGAGATAAAGATACTCTTCTGGATGAATCGATCTCAAATCGGCTTGATGAATCAGATGTCACGTAATCAAAAACGTTCGATGAATCCTCACGAGGTTGATAAAGCATAGACGGATTTTTTACATCGAGCAATCCGGTTACGATATAATATTTCCACTTGCCATATACCGGATCGCCAATGAGCTCCAATGGTAATCCCGCCGTAATTATGGTCTTTGTAATATGATTCTGCTTCCCTTTATATCCTTTTTCGTATTCAAATTTTACATATAAGCCAAGCCCGTTAAATAGAAATTTGCCAGTATTATCAAATACACGTGCCTGTTCGTGCATTCCATCGATAATTACCTGATAGTTCCATCCCCCTTCATCAAAATTCACATTTGCCGCTTTATCGGACATAATTTGAGTTTTTTGAGTACCCGGGGTTTTTAAATAAAAATGTATAACCGGAAAACTGAATCCGTTTTTGAAATCAAAAGGATTTGGCTGTTTACCATCGAATTCTATGCATACATTTAACCTTGCGTCAATCCCGACTCCGGAGAGAGAATTAAACGCCACCTTTTTTACAGAGAAATTTCTTATATCAAGAGTATTCCGTGCATTATCATATATAGTTACATGCGGAAGCTGCAGAAGTATATCGCCCGCGGGATCATTGAATTCAGCTATCAGATAACCGTCTTTTAAATTCGGACTATTTTTAATTCCGGACGAAATAAGAAATTCCTCAAATATTTTGGCATTTATAAAAACCAGCGGTATAACAAAAAGAACTAAAACTATAGAAACGATCATCAAAGTTCTATTGATGATAGAGCTATATTTTGTTTTTTTATTTTCCATCTCAGACACCTATAAAATATTTGAGCAGTCTGGAAATAGAATTAATAAAGTTCTCTGAAGACATAATAGCTGCAATAGTAAAAATACCGAATATAAAAACGACAGCCGGATCCCATAGATCTCTTCCGAACATTTTCCAGAAGCCGGACTTTGCCGAAGTATCTTCTATGGTTTCATAAATATGTTTTACTCCTCTGATTCCAAGAGTGATAGCGTTTTTTGTGCAGACGTTCAAACAAGCACCGCATTTCGTGCAGGTTATCAGTACCTTGCCTTTTGATAAAGACTCTTCCGTAATAGCAAAATTTGGACAGATTGTTATGCATCTCTTACAGTTGTTGCATTTATTCTTATCGATCGAAATTCCGAAAAGGTTGATTTTGCTGGAACAACTGAGAAAAGCGCCCATTGGACAGAAGAAACTGCATTGAATCCTTTTCTTTGAAAGAATGGGAAGCAGTATGACGAGAATCGCCCAGAGGGATACAAATATAAAAGTCTGGATTACACGAGTGAATGAATTGATTTCTATGAATTCACTGGTCGTCTTAAAGGGACAGAACCAGAAGCAATAGGTGGGCGACATGGTAATAAAAGAATGCAAGACAATGAAGGCGAGCATTGCAAAAGGGAAGTATTTAATAAATGGATGAAGTCTATTTATCGACCATCTTTTACTACTGGGTATTGATGAGAATAATTCATCCTGACCGCCGAAAAAACATCCCCACGAGCAAAATGATCTTCCAAAAATTATTGTGAAGACAACGGTTAATAATATCATAAATGAAACCGAAGAGAAGGCCGCCGGAAAAATAACTTCTTTCGTAAAAATAAGCGGGAGTATAAGCATTGGCACTACGATATGGCACATCGGCGCCTGTGAATATAATATCTCACTATCGAGCAGCCACATATGGCCGCGGTCACCCATCGTCCACCAGACAAAGTCTATTACAAATGCAACCGCATAAGAAGTAAAAAAGATTTTGCGCCATTTGTAAACATTACCTGTGTATAATATCATAAATAGGATGAAAACAAGATAAATTATAACAAGCCCGCCTATTATGCCGGATCTCAGATTATCTATACCCTTGCCCAAAACAAAGAACGAAACAAATACCGCGAAGAGAAAAGAAATAAAAAGAGCCGCTGCAAGTCCTTTCTTTTTCATGAAATTATCCTTCGATAAAACGTTGTTTCGAATATTAAATTACCCAGCATCCGACTAATATACTCTGTGTTAGATCGAATAAACTCATAGCATAAAATATTAAAATCCCAGGCAGTTTTCGCCTTAACCGATGGGTATAGACTTCCAAACCAATGGGATAGAACTTTTCTCTGACTCAAGAATTGCTTTTTTTGAATATTGATTATTAACCTTCCAGTATGTAATATTCATTTACTTATGAGATTCCTCGTTTTTATCATTCTATGTGTTGTATTTATTGCATGTGACGCCGGACTCGCACCTCCATCGCCGGTAGAGCTGGGTTTCGGCGGCACTGTCTATTTTGCACCCGGTTCCTGGCCTGCAGACAGCCTTATTAGTTTATGGATTTTTGCATCTCAGGTCTATCCGCTCGATTCATCGAAAGTTTATGCCGGTTTATTCGGGAACCCGGTCACTATTTTTCTATATCCGAGCATAACAAGTTCACTTCCATTTTACGTCGATTCGCTTGAATATTCATTTCCTCTCCGTCCAGGAATATATAAATACATCGGCGTTATTCAACAAAAGGATTCTGATTTGCAGGGACTCGGTATAAGAGTATTTAAGGTTGTGGGTTTTTATCAGGATCCTGCTGATCCTTCTCTACCCGGATTTGTTGAAGCGAATGATTCGGTTCAGGTAAAAGGGATTAATATAAACGTAGATTTCAATAATCCGCCTCCTCAGCCATTTTGAAAAAAATCATTTTTAATATTGCCCTGCTGCTGGTTTTTCATGTCTCAATAGCTCAGACGAACAGAGGTTCTGTCGGCGGGATCGTTACGGATGTAAAATCGCAGGAACCGCTGGCAGGAGTAAATGTACTGCTGCGTGGTACTGTCAGGGGCACAACAACAGATGCTCAAGGTATGTATTTACTGAAAGGAATTCCTGCGGGAACGTATGATCTTTCATTTTCACTTATAGGGTATACGGCGCGGACAATAAATAAATTATCAATTCAGCCTGATTCGGCGATAAATCTTGATGTTTCACTTGCGCAAGCCCCGATTCAGACTGAGCAGGTTGTTGTAACAGCAGGCAGGCGTGAACAAAGTCTAAGAGATGTGCCTGTCAGTGTATCGACCGTAACATCTAAAATGATTGCTGACCGGCTCTCTGTTACACTGGATGATGCTATTCGGTATGTCCCGGGTGTAAATATGATGGCTGACCAGGTGAATATCAGAGGCTCGAGCGGGTACAGCAGAAGTGTCGGAAGCCGGGTTCTTGTTTTGATAGACGGACTTCCATTCCTTACTGGTGATACCGGCGAAATTAATTGGGAGACTTTCCCGATGTTCCAGATCGATCGTATAGAAATAGTAAAAGGTGCCGGATCCGCTTTGTATGGATCCAGTGCGCTCGGCGGTGTAATTAACGTAATAACTAAAGATATCAGCCAGTCGCCTGAAATCAGGTTTAAACTTTTCTCAGGTATTTATGATAAACCGGTATACAACAAGTGGGACTGGTCATCATCGCCCCGTTTTAACAGCGGCGGGTATTTGAGTTATTCAAACCGGACCGGCTCTTTTGGATATCTTTTGAGCGTTTCGCGTACAGTGGATGAAAGCTACCGTGAAAACGATGTATACCACAGGTGGGGTCTTTATTCAAAATTAAGTTATGATTTTTCACAGTTCCAGGATTTGACGCTCACTTTTAATTTTCAGTGGCGCAATCATGGCAATTACTTCTGGTGGAAGAGTCTTGATGAGCCGACCCGTCCGGCAGACTCGCAGTTGAATGGAAATGTAGACTCCCACCGCGGCTATGCAAGCCTGGCTTATAAGAATGTACTATCCGATGTTTTTTTCTACTCATTAAAAGCTATCTACTGCAGTAATTTCTGGCAGGACGACAGCTCCGGACGTGTTAATAATACGTCTTCCTCTCATTTGACTCAATTGGAAGCCCAGGCAACTTATACGACTTCTTCTTCCAATGTTCTTACATTCGGTGCTGCCGGAAATTATGACCGTGTGATATCCGATATTTTCGGATCGCATCCCGGAATAGGCGCCGCTGTATTTGCGCAGGATGAATTCACGCCGTTCCAGTCGTTAAAACTGACTGCCGGAGTAAGATATGACTGGCAGAGAATATGGAAAGAGATTTTTACTTCACCAGCATCCGTCTCACCGTCTCAGCTTAATCCGAAAATCGGATTAGTGTATACATTTGATCCGATAACAACATTCAGAGCTTCATATGGCCAGGGATTCCGTTATCCGTCCATCAGTGAATTATTCACTTCTGTCTCAACCGGAGTCAGCCAGATCAGCATAGTACCAAACGACACTTTAAAACCGGAACGCAGTACTTCATTTGAGATCGGAGTTTCCCGCTGGCTGGCTGATAATTTTTTTCTCGACCTGGCAATTTTCCAGAGCAGTTATTACGATCTTATCGAAGCCGGCGTAAATCCGAACAGGTTCGAGATAATCTTCAGCAACGTAACACGTGCGAGAATACGCGGACTTGAAGCCGGATTGAAGACAAACTGGCTGAACAGGATGATATCGGCCGATTTCAGTTATACGTACATTGATCCTGTCGATTTGAGCAATAATTCTGTTCTAAGATTCAGATCACGAAATTTATTTTATGCATCTATAACCGGCAATTACCGCCAGCTTAGAGCGGAAGTCAATTTCCGTTACGTGAGCAGGGTGGAAGCGATCGATGAAAATCTTGTCCGCCTCGCTCCAATAGTTGACGGGGATCAGCGTGTTGAGTGTAAAGTAGTCGATGCCGGCATCAGTTATAATCTTCTTGGTATCGGCCTGCCTTTTAGCGTCGGATTAACAGTCAAGAATTTAACGAATTATTATTATGTGGAATTGATCGGCAACCTTGCTCCGCTAAGGACATATTACCTGAGTATCGAGGGGAGCCTTTAATATTCCGCATTCAGATTAAACGTAGTGAATTTATCACTCAGTAATTAGCGATTAACCGTTTATCACTTTCTACTGCGGCTTGATTTTATTTTTTTACGTGACAGCGATACGCTGCCAAATCCGCTTATTATCGCGATGTAAAATCCGAAGTCGTACCAGAATCCGGTGTTGTTAACCTCGTAAATTCTGACTGCCGAATCGAAAATACTCACAATAAGCGAAATTGGTGCAATCCAGCCGTGCCATATTCCGAAAAAGAATCCGGCCTGGTGCTCAATCGTAAAATTATTATCGCCGGGCATGCATGCCGTCAATGTGAAAGTGATTATTATAAGAAGAATAAAGAAGACTGATTTTATTTTCATAACAACTCCATTATATATGGTCGAGTGAGATATTATAATGTCTCAACTTCTATACTGGTTGTAAGAGTATGACTTTCTTTCGGCTGAATGGTTACGATATCATCATAGGCGTTAACTGCTTCGACGCATACCATTGATTTATATCCGTCATCAGGCATATCGGTGATTTTTTTTGAGTTTTCCGCTCCCGGATTCCAGACGACCGTCACGCGGCTGCCGGTTTTTGCCACGCGGATCTTCCGCGATAATCCCGAATCTTCAATTATACATTCTGCAGTTGTATCGACATAACGGCGGTTTTCTTCTTTTTCTATGTTCAGATATTCGTCGTTTTGTTTTGATGTGGCAGATGCTGCAATGCCGTTGTAATAGCTTGTACCTTTCAATCCTTTTATTCTAATATTAGCAATATCACTGACAGTAAAATATGAATGCAATGCATCCGAACAACTGAATTTTTCACCGCCGGTATTTGTGCATTTAAAAGCAACATTTAACGAAGTGCCTGCTGTAATAATCATTTCTGCGAGAAAAGAAAACGGCCAGAGTTTTTGTGATTCAGGATTCTGCTGAAGGTTCAGGCATATTTGTGTTTCGCCGCCCGGCAGACTTGATGTGCCTGTTATCTTCCACATTTGCAGGCGTGCAAATCCATGCTGCGGCTTTTCAGGGTCTGATGAATGCGGGCCGAACCATGGGAAACAGACTGGTATTCCGCCGCGGATTGGAATACCTTCTTCGAACATGCTTTTACTGCTTGTCCATAATACTTCCGAGAAATTTTTCGGCTGGAAACTGAGTACGTGCGCACCGTAAATTGAAACCAGCGTTTGGGCAAATTCATTGTTAATTACCGCTACGGGTAATCCGCCATGTTCCGATATAATTTCAAGTTTTCCCCGTATCCCGAATTTTTTGTTTAGTGGAGATAGTTTCAATTTATTCCTTCCTGATTCTTTGATTTTCTGAAAACCGGTAAAAATGTATCAGTTTATATCGGCGAAAGCAAGGGAATAAGAGCAGGAGTCCGGCAATCGAAATATTAGAAGAATTTTGATTATTAATGCAATAAGGCAATATATAGCGCTAAAATAAATCCCAATTTGGAACAAGCATTCTTAATTGTTCGGAGAGAAATGTCATTCTGGTGAAGGTCGGAATTTTGGATTTGGATTTATCATGATATAACCCCTCCTTGATACTACCCCTGCCTGCCGTAGTGTTACGGTACGCAGGCAGGCCTGACTGCTGCAGGCAGGCTTTCGAAATAGGGGAGGAAATTGATAACCGTTCCTGATTGTTTATATCGGACACGCAGAAATGTGTGTTTAACGGCGGTCTTCAGCGTGATGTTTTACGACGCGTGCCTGTGTATGGAAAATTACTTCTTCGGCTATGTTAGTTGCCAGGTCGGCTACGCGTTCCATGTTTCTGCTGATAAGGCTTATTTCCAATCCGCACTCGGCAGTCTGCTTATTGCTCTTCAGCTGGTCTATCACTGTTTTGATAACAGTTCTGTTTAAATTATCTATCTGATCGTCCGTTGTTAAAACTATCCGTGCCTTGGCTGGATCGAGAAGAATGAAGCTGTCGATAGCGTCTTTTAACATATTCCTTGTTATTTCGGCCATTTTCGGAATTTCATCCAGCAAGTCGGCATTCGGAATCGTGCATAAAATCTGAGCCGCCTGCGCAATATTCACAGCATGGTCGCCTATGCGCTCGAGGTCGTTGTTAATCTTAAGCGCCGCAAGAATAAACCGCAGATCGCTTGCCACCGGCTGCTGGAGTGCGAGCAGGTCTATTATAGCATTGTCAATTTCTATTTCAAGCGCATCGATCCTCTTGTCGGTCTCTATAACTTTGGCGGCAAGCTCCGTTTTTTTTTCCATTAAAGACCGGATTGCAGTTGCGATGCTTTCCTCCACCACGCTCCCCATTTTTACGAGCGAGGTTTTGAGGCTCTCGAGTTCTTTTTGAAAATGTCTTTCCATGATGATTACTCCTTATCCAAATCTTCCCGTGATATATTCTTCAGTTTTCTTCTGTTCAGGCGCCGAAAAAATGTGTTTTGTTTCGCCGAACTCAATCAGCTCGCCGAGATACAAGAACGCCGTATAATCGCTGGCGCGGGCGGCCTGCTGCATGTTGTGAGTTACAATCACAATAGTGTAATTTTTTTTCAGCTCCTGCATCAATTCTTCTATTCTTAAAGTTGCTATCGGATCCAAAGCCGAGCAGGGTTCATCCATTAATATGATCTGCGGCTTCATTGCCAGAACGCGTGCAATGCATAACCGCTGCTGCTGTTCCAGTGACAAATTCAGTGCAGTCTGGCTGAGCCGGTCTTTCATATCGTTCCACAGCAGTACATCTTTTAATGATTGCTCGATAATCTCTGTATGATTCTGTTTGGAATAATCGCTGTGGATTTCGAGGCCGAATGTCAGGTTATCACGTATGGACAGCGGAAACGGGTTAGGCCGCTGAAAGACCATGCCGACTTCTTTTCTTAACGTTATTAAATCGGTTTCCGGTGCAAATATATTCCTGCCTTCGACCAGGACTTCTCCGGTGACGCGGACACTTTCAATAAGATCGTTCATCCTGTTGAATACACGTACAAGAGTCGATTTGCCGCAGCCCGATGGGCCGATTAACGCTGTAATCCTCTGTGCCTGAATTGCCAGATTAATATCTTTAAGTGCGTGAAATTTTCCGTAATAAAGGTTCAAGCTGTGTGTTTCTATTATGGACTGCTCTGAACTCATCCGAACTTTCCTGTTAAATAATCATCTGTCCGTTTGTCCTGCGCCATTGTGAACAGGCGTTTTGTATCATTCAATTCTATCAATTCTCCCATTAAAAGAAAAGCGGTTCTGTCGCCCACACGCGCTGCTTGGGCAACATTATTTGTTACAAGTATGATCGTATAGCGCTCTTTGAGTTCGCGTAATGTTTCTTCCACACGTGCGGTGGAAATCGGGTCGAGGCCGGAGGTGGGCTCGTCGAACATGATTATCTCGGGCTCCACGGCAAGAATGCGCGCGATGCACAATCGCTGCTGCTGTCCGCCTGAAAGATTCATAGCCGGAGTATCCAGTCTGTCCTTGACTTCATCCCACAGATATGCTTCACGCAGTCCTTTTTCCACAATCTTTGCAAGCTTTGATTTGCTTTTAATTCCATGCATTCGCGGCCCGTAGGCAATATTGTCGAAAATAGATAACGGCAGGGGAAAGGGCAGTGCAAATACAATACTGACTCTCCTTCGGAGCGATTCGACATCGGCATTGTCGATATCTTCATTATCTATAAAAATGGAACCTTCCTTTTTATAACTCGGTGTCAGATCATTTAAACGGTTCAACGATTGAAGGAGGGACGATTTGCCTGAGTTCGCCGGACCGATTATTGTAAAAATCTCATTTTTATATATATCCAGATTCAAATTCTTTAAAGCAGCATTCTCGCCGTAATAAATCGAGAAATCTTTAATAGATATTTTTATTTCAGGAGCTACCATCTTTTACGTTTCCTGAATTGATATCTGAGAATAATTGCCGCCAGATTTAGGAGCAATACGAGCAGAAGCAGAACCAGCGCGGTGCCGTAACGGACGTTTTCCGGTATGCCGGGCACCTGTGTGGATATGACATACAAATGATACGGCAGAGCCATCGTCTGGTCGAATATTGAAGTCGGGAGTTTCGGCAGATAGAAAGCTGCGACTGTAAATAGAATCGGTGCAGTTTCGCCGGCAGCTCGGCCGAGTCCGAGTATTGTTCCGGTTAAAATACCGGGTAAAGCATGAGGCAGAACTGAATGCCTTATCGTTTGCCATTTGCTTGCGCCGAGCGAAAGGCTTACTATACGGAATGACTTCGGCACGCTTTCAAGTGCTTCGCGCGATGCGGTTATGATCACGGGTAAGATCATTATTCCCAGTGTAAGAGATCCGGACAGTATTGAAGCGCCGAATTCAAAATACAATACGAATATTCCCAATCCGAATAAACCGTAAACCACCGATGGAACGCCGGCGAGATTGACTATTGCGAGTTTTACGAGGCGGCTTAAAAAATTCTCGCGCGAGTATTCCACAAGATAAATTGCGGATAGAACTCCCAGCGGCACTGCAAAGAGAACGGCTCCGAGCACTAGATACAGCGTACCCAGTATAGCCGGAAAAATTCCGCCTTCTTTCATTCCTTTTATCGGCACTTCGGTAAGGAACGAAATATCGATTGCACTCATGCCTTTAACAAAAATTATTGCGAGTATTACCAGCACAGGCACTATGACAAGCAATGTGCACAGGAAAAGGACACTGAAAGCAATTTTTTGTTTTAGATATACATTCATCTAGTTTTTATTCTTAAAATTTCAAAACACTATCCGCAAAGATAACCGATAGGTTGTCCCCTCCTCTCCGAGGAGAGGACATAGGGGTGGAGTGCTTCTAGTATCGGTTATCTTAATCTCTTTTATCCTCATCATTTCTTTGTTTTATGCAGATACAAATCAGCCGCACCGTTGATCAGGAAAGTAATGATAAACAGAACTATACCGATTGCAAAGAGAGCCGCATAGTGTTCGCCGCCCTGGACTGTCTCGCCCATTTCAGCTGCGACAGTTGCAGTTAATGTGCGGACGGGCTGGAGGATGCTGTGCGGAATTAAAGCTGCATTTCCCGTTACCATCATAACGGCCATTGTTTCGCCGATAACTCTGCCGATACCGAGCATAACCGCGGCGAGCATTCCCGGCCGCGCCGCATAAGCGACGATACGCCATGTAGTCTGCCATTTTGTTGCGCCCATTGCTATTGCCGCTTCGCGATATTGCCGCGGAACCGCAGTTATGGCATCTTCCGCTATTGAAACGATCGTAGGCATAGCCATAAAAGCAAGAGTGATAGCGCCGGACAATGCAGTAAGTCCGGTTGGGAGGCCGAACACTGATTTTATAATCGGTGCGAGAGTTATCATTCCGATAAATCCGATGACTACGGACGGGATTGCGGCAAGCAGTTCGACTCCGGCTTTCATAATTTCTTTTGTTTTCGGAGGAGCGATTTCCGCAATGAACAAAGCGCTGCCAATTCCGATAGGTACCGATATGACAGCGGCGCCTGCGGTAACGAGAACGGAACCAAGTATCAGGGGCAGTATGCCGAACTGCGGCGGATCGGAAATCGGGTACCAGTTTCTGGCAAAAATAAAATCGCTAAGCGGGACTTGCCAGAACAACGTGAGTCCCTCTTTTAAAAGAAACGCAAAGATCAATGCAACGATTATAATTGACATGATCCCGCTGAGGAAGATCAAACGTTCAATTATAAATTCTTTTATTTTCCGGATTTTGGTATGCGTATCCATAAATTCTATTTTACCGGCACGAAATCCAGTTTCTTAACAATATCCTGGCCTTCTGGTGATAATATGTAATCTAAAAATAATTTTACCAATCCGGACGGCTCGCCTCTGGTATACATAAGGAGAGGACGCGAAATTGGATAACTACCGTCAATAATATTTTCCATTGTAGGCGGAACGGCGGGAGAATTTTTATCTTTTGCTATTTTTAGAGTTTTATCTTCTGCAGTTACATATCCCATGCCGTAATAACCGATAGCGTCTTGATTTTGTTTAATCTCATCGACAATAGCATGCGAGCTTGAGAGCAGTAAAGCCTCAGGACTGAATTCTTCTTTATTGTCGGATCTTCCGTGTTGAAGGACATGTTCCTTGAAATAGACGTGCGTACCGGAATTAACTTCTCGTGAAAGCAGAACTATCTCTGCGTCATGCCCGCCGAGTTCCTTCCAGTTTCTGATTTTTCCTGTATATATATCGGCAAGCTGATCTAAAGTCAACTCGGATATTTTATTAGCCGGATTCACCACGACCACAAGTCCGTCCAGGGCAACGATATGTTTTACCGGTGTAGATCCTTTTGATTCAACGAGTTTAATTTCGCGGTCTTTCATTTCGCGCGAGACTTCAGCGATATTGCATGTACCGTTCACTAGAGCCGAAATGCCCGTACCCGAACCGCCGCCTGTAACCGCGACGAAGGTTTCGGGATTCTTATTCATATATTCCTCGGCCCATGCCTGACCGAGATTGACCATCGTATCGGAGCCTTTGATCTGCAGTGTATTCGAATTTCCGCCCTGATTTCTCGCACAACCGCTGATAAGGAGCAGAGAGACGGTAAGGATTATTGTTTCAGATGATTTCAGCATTTTTTTTAGATTCCTGGTTAAAAATGCAAACTTTTGTTGTAAAAATATACATAAACTTTTTATTGATATGTTGTTATGAAATTGTTAAGAAAAAGGATGTGAAATATCCAAATATTTCAATATTATATTAAGTGTTACGAATATATATTTAGCGCCAATGAAACCTGTATTTCAACACAATAGAAAATCCATCCGATTGAAGGATTATGATTATTCTCATGCTGGAGAATATTTTATAACTATATGCACATATGACCGTGAATGCATATTTGGGGATGTTATACGTGGAGAAATGCGGTTATCGCAGTTAGGCGAGGTTGTCCGTGATACATGGTATGATCTGCCAAATCATAATCGTGGTATTGAATTAGACGCATTTGTTGTAATGCCAAACCATATTCATGGAATAATTATTATAAATGACATTACCGTAGGGGCGGGTTTGGAACCCGCCCCTACAGGGAAACGGCATGGATTGACGGAAATAATACGGCAATTAAAAACCTTTTCAGCCCTGTGTATAAATAAAAAACGTAATACCGTTGGTTATCCCGTATGGCAGCGTAATTATTATGAACGTATCATTCGTAATGATAGAGAATTAAATATTTTTCGAGATTATATCGAAAATAATGTCATCCAATGGTTTTTTGACACAGAGAATGCACAGAATATTTAAATGTAATTGTTGGCAATAAACAATCCTATAGGGGCGGATTCTAAATCCGCTCCTATATTGGTTCATTCAAATATGATTATAATTGTTGCATGTATCTGCGATCTGCTGTACTTTAATACAGTTGTTTTGCTGTTTTATTGCTGAGGCAACTGTTACTGTGAGATAGAATTAGTTTGCAGTATAAATAATCAGACTTGTGAGAAATGTCATCTCACGGGGTGAACGTCGAAGGGGATTCATTTCGACGAAGTTATTGCACGAAGCGGGATCTTAATGAATAATGATTTTGAAAAAGATGAAAAAATCGAAGAAGGGCTAAATGTAATTCGAAGTCGGAGAAGAGTAGTCTGGATAGTATTATTTGGATATCTTCCAGTCATGATGCTAGTAAATATTTTATTACCGAAAAGTTATATAGTTTATTTTGCATGTACTTATTTAGTATTATGGGCATTTCTAATTCTCCGTTCAAATTTTAGTCGCTGTCCAAAATGTAATAATATGTTCCACGCTATAGGACTTTTTGCAAATCCTTGGACGCGAAAATGTTTACATTGTAGTTTGCCCTTAAAAAGGGATCCCGATATTTAATATTGTCATAAGCGATTTAATTGGAATAAATTGTTTTTATCGGATTTAGACTTTTACATTGACATGCCTTATAAAAATCAGCTAGCTGCGCACTTTGTGTATGAACAAAAAGTTTAAAATATTACTCAGTACAGTTTTAATTTTTATCGCCCTGGCATATCTTAGTGTTAGTTTTGCCATCAGGAATGTTCTTCCTTATTCTCCAATCAGGCCTTATCGCTGCACACAGTCAGATATTCAAACATTATACAGCGGTATTGCCAATCCGGATGCTGTAGGTTTATCGTGGCAGGATTTTGATGTAATGGTTAAGGATACTATTATGCTCAAAGGATGGTATATATCGGCGAGCAGGACTCCGGCACAGGGGACTATCATCATGCTTCATGGTATTGCCAGCTGTAAAGCTTCGATGCTGCCGATGGCAAACCTTTTTTCGGACAATGGTTTCAATTGTATTCTCTACGATTCACGTGCAAATGGGGAAAGCGGCGGTTTGAATTGCACGTTTGGATACTACGAAAAGAAAGACCTGTCAGTATTTATCGATTCGGCAATCGTTCGGTTTCCTGGATCGGGTCCGTATGCCGTGTTTGGTAGTTCTCTTGGTGCTGCTGTTTCAATTCAGGCTCTTGCAGAAGATAGGAGATTGGCCTGCGGCATTGCTGAAAGTCCATTTGCGCATCTGCGTGATATTATTTATGATTATTTTGCCAGAATGACATACTTCCATTTTGATTTTATTGCCGACGAAGCTTTAAAATACACAGAACATATCGCTTGTTTTAAAATTGATAGTGTTCAACCGGCTTTGTCGGCTTTTCGGGTAACTCAACCGACAATGATCATTCATGGTCTTGATGATAAACATATTTCTGCGCAATATGGCAAGCAGGTCTTCGACAATCTCGCAGCATTAGAAAAAGAATGGTATCCGATTCCCGGAGGCACGCATTATAATTTGAGTCAGGTTGGCGGTGGGGCTTATCACAATAGAATTATTGTTTTTTCAAAAAGCATTTAAAAACAGTGAAATAAAGCATAATAGTAGGTGTGGATATGCTGTTGCGCGAGATGTTGTTTCGTTTAAAGTTGATGGAAAAAATAATTCTTATTATTACGCTCATTATTTCGTGCAGTTCTTGTTCATCAAAATGGGCATTCAAAGAATCGCCGACAACAATGATAATTACTCAGAGAATAATTCTTGAAAAGAAAGAGCCTGTTCTTTTCGTGCTTCATGATAAAGACGGTGATTGGCATTTTCTTGCTAACGAGAAGTATGATCAATCCCATAACATTGATCAGTTATTTGAAATAAGCCTGAATGATTTAATTGCTCAAGACAGCAGTTTGGTTAAAGTGGCAGAATTAGAAAAAGGCTGGAAAGCGACAAGAATAGATAAACAATCACCCTGGGAGTTCTCTAAATATTAAAAAAATATTTGTGTTTAATAGGGATGATAAAAATATCTTTTGTTCTTTATAGATCAAAAATCTGATTTCTAGATGTAAAGTCCGGCTCCCAGCCGGACAAAGTGTAAGTCACGTTTACAGGATAATTATAATAAATGATATTACCGTAGGGGCGGGTTCAGAATCCGCCCCTACAGGAAAACGGCATGGATTGACGGAAATAATACGTCAATTAAAAACCTTTTCATCCAAACGAATCAATAAAATACGCAATACCGTTGGTTATCCCGTATGGCAGCGTAATTATTACGAACGCATCATTCGTAACGATAGGGAATTGAATAATTTCAGGGATTATGTTAAAAACAATATCATTCAATAGGTTTTTTGATAAGGAGAATCCGTAAATATATAATGCAATGTATTATTAACGATATGGATATATTTAATCCATCCTTAATTCTCCCCTTTGCGTAACTAATTTATGCATATTACGTAAGCAATATCTATAAACTTGCCGTTATAATAAATTAATGGAGGTATCATGAAAAACATATCTGCTTTACTTGCAGTATTATTATTTGTGCTTATTATGCTGAACGATGCGAATGCGAAGACAAAATGCATTTCAATTGAAAAAACGATAGACGGCAAGATTACCCAAAAGATAGATGTTTCAGTATCCCTGATTAAACTCCTCGCCAGCTCAGACGGAAATCTTGATATTAATGGTGTTAAAGTACCTTATAAATCTCTTTTGCAGGTATACCGGGATGGATCTGTTATGAAAATAAAAGACAGTACAGGAAACGGCGAAACACGGATTTGCAGGGATAGTTTTGATGAGGACATGAAAGAAAGCTCCGATAAGCACAACCGCATTTTTATTGAAAATACGGAAGAGGACGGTGAAACAAAAGTCTCAAAAATACATGTAAAATCGGTCCAGGCGATTTTTGTTATACTGGCGATGCTCGGATCGGACGATATTGATGAAGATATCGATGATTTCGAATCCGCACTTGATGAAGGCGGTGTGCTGTTCGTCCGTGATTACGAAAAAAATACGCGTCTCTGGATTTATGTGAATTAAAGCGATCGATCCAGATTATCTGCCGGGGCTATTGAATTAAGACAATAAGCAGGAGTTATTATGTACATCAGTCAGGAAACGCCGGAAGAAACACATAAACGTTTATTGAAAGTATTCTCAAGATCGGAGCTTATTTTCTTGCCGGGTGAATATGCTTTCGTCGAATGCGGTGCGAATAATTTTCCGCACAATTTTGAATCAACTGCTCTGGCATTTGTGCGCGACAGCGAAGTATGGAGTGCCCTTGTACCATCAACCGATGTTCAGGCGGAGCGCTTCACCGTATTCAGGTTTCATTTTCCTGGCGGGTTAGATAATTCAGGTTTTGTCGGCTGGCTGGCGGCGCATTTGAAACGCTCGGTCGGAACCGGAGTGTTTGTTGTTTGCGGACAAAACTCGAAACGGGGAGGTATCTTTGACTATTGGGGTGTACCGATGGAGATTGCCGATAAAGTTATTGCAGAGTTTAAAAGTCTTCGCAAGACTGCGGACTATGAAAATAAATAAAAATGTGTGCGGGTAGGAAGATGTAACCCCTCTTTAACCTTCCCCCTTGAAAAAAAAGAAAAAATATTAATGTAATTCTATTTGCAGACTTCGGCTCCCAGCCGGACAAAGTGTACGTTCCCAAGCAGACAGTGTGTCTACATATGCGTCAATGAAACGAACTGGATTCTCATTGCTGATATAATCATCCATAACTTTAGGAAATAGAACACTCTGATTACGATTTATTCCCTGTTTATGTGCCAAATAATGTTCTCCTATTTTTTCCCTTTCCATATACAAAATACTTGCCATAGTTTTCACACAATCTGAGAGCTTGGGAGTGAGGGTAGATTACAAAATTCTATTAGTTTTTTATTATATTTATTTAATTGCATTAAATCTTTCTTGCGCGCCAATGAAATTTATATCTCAACATGATAGAAGATCCATTCGATTAAAGGATTATGATTATGCTCAGGCTGGAGAGTATTTTATAACGATTTGTACACATAACCGTGAATGCATATTAGGGGATGTTAAAGATGGAGGAATGCGGTTATCGCAATTAGGTCAGGTTGTCTGTGATACATGGTATGATTTACCCAATCACAATTATGGCGTTGAATTAGATGCATTTGTTGTCATGCCAAACCATATTCATGGAATAATTATAATAAATGATATTACCGTAGGGGCGGGTTCAGAATCCGCCCCTACAGGAAAACG
>JAFGLB010000171.1 GCA_016928255.1 Bacteroidota bacterium | reverse complement strand
TCTGTCATAGGCTTGCCCATAGTAAGGCGTTCAAACAGCCATGAAAATGCCGTAAGTATTTCACTCTGCGTATATCCGTCATTTGCGAGCGATGAAACATCCACTTCGCTCAGGCGTTTATTTGAACGTAATTCGTTTACAAGAAATAATATTATTTCAACAATCCTTTCCTGCATTTGCTATTTCCTTTTCTTTACCTTCATTTTTTCCAGATACATATCTTCCCGTTTACGCATCATTTCCTTTTTACGTGCAGAAGCATCCGAATACCCAAGCAGGTGGAGCACACCATGGATCAGCAGTCTTCTTACTTCCCCTGTATATGTCACGCCGTATTCAAGTGCCTGTCTTCTTGCAGCGTCCAGATTAATATAAATTTCCCCTTCGACTCCTCCTTCTTCGTCGAGCGGAAAAGCAATCACGTCTGTCGAATAGTCGTGTTTGAGAAATTCACGATTTATCTTTTTTATGAAGCGGTCATAAGTAAAGACGACTGCCAGTGAAGATAGTTCCTTCCCTTCTCCTTTATATACAGCATTTAGTGCGCGGATAACATCCCCGCCTGGAAATCTCAATTGAGGATGGTTGGTCGATAAAAGGATCATTCTTTTAGTCATCTCCGTTTCAGATTTCTTCTCCGCAAATTACCCGATGTTTTTTGAACCTGCGGTTGAAGTATCGATTCGGTTAATGACAAAGCAATACCTGAGAGCATCACCTCAGGGCCAAGTTTTGTAAAATCGCCTGATAATATTTCTCTATCAACGTTTGCGTACAACGAACAACCGCCTTCCCGTTCAATGGTCAAACCCGAAAGTTTTCCGTTACATTCTCCGAAAAAAGTTATCTCTCCCAGCATTTTGCTCACAACGTATCCTGTACAGAAATGCAGCTGTAAATGCGCCATGGAAGTATAAACAGAGACCAGATTCCCTTTCCTTTTGCCTATTTCGATATCGGAATAGATCTCTACCGCCAGTCTTCGTTTATCTTTTTTGTTTTCAATTTCAAAACGCTTGCTGCTGCCGATATGTTTTGGTTTAACATTCAGCACTTTTGCCAGTTTCTGAAAATCCTTTTGTTTGAATTTAAATGCCATCAATTTATGCTTTTTTATTTATTCATATAAAAAAATGATTTTTTCAACAGCCTGACTCACCAGGCAATTTATCCTCAATGATTCACCGCAAATATACATTCCGCACTACTGAATGTCAAGTTCAGATTGAAATTGTTGCATTCTCAATCGCAGCTTCACAGTCGAATTTATATCCGCGGCTCCTGATCTCTTTTTTGCATTTCTTCAATATGTCATCAACTTTTTCATCGCTGTGATTCTGATCGTGATGAAATATATAAAGACGTTTCACGTTTGCTTCTGCCGCTAACCGGAGAGTAAAGAGGTAATCAGAATGCCCCCAGCCTACGCGATCGATATATTCTTCAGGAGTATAAGTCGTATCATGAATAAGCACATTTGCATCTCTGCAAAAATCAAATATACGCTGATTTGGGTCCCCTCTGCCGTCATTTAAAAATTTTTCTTTAACTGCATGTTCGATATTCCCAGCCATTGAAGCTGATGCTTTATCGAAAGGTTCATTATCACTGATATAAACAAACACTTTGCCTTTATATTCCACGCGATAACCGAGAGCAAATCCCGGATGATTCACATATATCATTTTTACAAGCGCATCGTGTACTTTCATTTCACCTTCCTCCCTGATAGGCACAAAATTTATGTTTGCCTTGAGGTCATGGAGCTGTACGGGAAAATATATCCGGTTCATCTGTTCTGAAATTATCTGCTCGAGCGGCTTCTCTACACGATCTGTCCCTATAATGGTCAGTTCGTTGCCTGGAATAAATGCAGGCTTGAAAAACGGGAATCCCTGAATATGGTCCCAATGCGGATGCGAAATAAACAGATGCGCTTTTACTGATTCACCGTTATTGATCAAATAATCGCCGAAATTTCGGATTCCTGTTCCTGCATCAAAAATAAAAAGCTTGTCGTCATCCAGGCGTAATTCCAGGCATGGTGTATTTCCGCCGTAACGGACAGTATGTTTTCCAGGAGTCGGAATTGAACCGCGAACACCCCAAAATGTTAGTTTCATAACAAGTCTTTTCAGCAATTCATAATTTATAGTTATCGCAATATCGGATATAATTTTCAGCCGATTTGCGCAGTAATTGCATTTCTTCGCCTGTAAGAGGCCTTTTAATCTTAGCCGGAACTCCTGCTGCCAGCATTCCTTCAGGCACATTGAATCCTTCAAGAACTACTGTTCCCGCAGCAATAACAGAGTTGCTGCATATTCGGGCTCCATCCAATACAACAGCTCCCATACCTATCAGGCAGCGATCTTCTATCGTACAACCATGCAGAACAGCATTATGGCCGACTGTTACTTCTGAACCGATATTTAAAGGTGCAGTCTTTGAGGTTACATGAAGGACTGAATTATCCTGAATATTTGTGCATTCCCCTATCCGGATATAATTAACATCTCCTCTGACAATAGTGTTGAACCAAACGCTGCTTTTCTCTTTGATCTCCACATCGCCAATTATTTTTGCTCCTTCAGCAACAAATACTGAGGGATGAATTACCGGCAATTTTCCTTGATATGGAATTAGTCCGTTCAATCCTTTTCCACCGCTTCCGGGGGCGTCCAACCTTCTCTCTTCCATTTTCGCAATTCTACTCTCACACTGCCCAGTATCACTTTCAATCGTGCAGTGATCGGTATGCCCGCTTTATCGTTGCTGAATACGCCTTCGAAAGCTCCCGTGAGGCCGAAAATTCCTACAAATTCAGCACGCCCTGTCAGTTTCACAACGTCTATCGGATAATCTAACGCATCAATTTCTTCTTCCGTATTTTCCACTCCGAAATTTATGCGCGTAGTAACTTCATTCGTATCGATGAATGTTGGAATATCTTTCTTTCTTTTTTCCAGCGCATGCTGTCTCGCATAATAAAAAAGTGATAAACCGTCCTGGCATTGTTGTGTAATTTTAATCGTGTCTTTCCCGTTTTGAATTCTTTCGCCTGAATTCAGTTTTTCGCCCCATTCAAAGTACATATTGTTTTTTTCATAATCGAATATCATCCTTCGATAAGTCGTTTTTTTACTCGTGCTGTCTTCACTCAGCCATCCATAGGAAAATGCATCCTGATCGATTTCACTGTAAAAACGAACGTGAAGCTCGAGCAGCCAGTCGAGTGACGGATTTGAATCCATGGTTGCAGAAGCAAGATATACGGTTCTGCCGTTACGTTCCTCTTTTCCCGTAATTTTGAAAATTATTTTTCCAATATTAAATATCGTGTAATGAACGCTGTACTCCAGTTCCTCTCCGACCTGGAGCATAACGCCCTCTTCTGATATATCAGATTGGACAGCAGCATCTGTTTTTTTATTTGAGTAGCAAAACAAAGTCTGCGCAATTATAAGAAAAACAATCGTACAACTTTTTAGAGAGCTAGATGATTTCATAATATATATCGTACCTATTCTATCTTAGCAATTTTTTCTGCTTCTGGAAATAATGTCAATGCTTTCTGTACCTGATTATCTACGTCAACAATAATACCCCAGTATCCTTCAATTCCAAAAATCATTTGAGATATATCCGCCTTAAGCCTTGCTTTCAGGAAATTCATATCGCTTACATATTCTTTTTCGTCAATTTTAATTTCCTTGTTTTCAATAAACTTCCGAAACTCGTTTAAGAAATCTTCTGTTATAACATACTTCAATTTGAAATCTTCGTACCGGTTTTTATACTTTTCTCTAAGACTAAATCCCTGGCCTTCCATATAAATCTTTACGTAATCGTAAAAAAGGTTTTTCCGGAATAATGTTAGAATAAGTCCGGTTGCTTTTTCAGATTTAACTACATAATCTGGTGTTATGCCTCCACCGCCTAAAACGGTTCTTCCGCTGTTCGTTTTGAAAATCGGGATTGTGGAATCAGGTTTTGCATCATTTTTGTGATCCAGATTTTCGCCTTCCTGTTCATCTCTCTGAAGTGCTTCCAACTGGTATTCATCTTTGTCCTTCCCTTCATATGATCGCTGTATCAATCTTCCGCTCGGCGTGTAATACCTGGCGATAGTTAACCTTATTGCCGAACCATCCTGGAGCGTATACGGCCGCTGTACGAGACCTTTTCCGAATGATGTTTCACCTACGATCAAACCCCGATCCCAATCCTGAATTGCTCCTGCAACGATTTCGCTTGCACTCGCCGAAGCATGATTTATCAGCACAATCAGCGGAAGTTTTTCATATTGATGGCCGGTTCTGGCAATATAAGTCTCTTCGAATTCAGATCTTCGTGCTTTTGTATAGACTATCTTATGCGGATTTTCCGACGTTCCACCGTCCAGGAAAAGATCTACCATATCAACAGCTTCATTCATAATTCCGCCGCCGTTATTCCGCAAATCGAGTATCAGCCTTTTCATTCCGCTTTCATGCAGTTTTTGAAGAGCTTTTGACATTTCGGCAAGCGTCGTTTCCTTAAACTGATTAACGAGTATATAACCAACTTCTTTGTCCAGCATAAAAGAAGCCTCAATACTCTTTAAAGATATTTCATCGCGAATTATCACAAAATCGAGAATTTCCTTTACACCGGGGCGTACTATGGAAATCTTTACTTTTGTTCCTTTCGGCCCGCGCAGGTGGCGCATTACCTGATCATTCGCCCATTTTATACAGGTCGAGTCGTTGATTTTAACAATCCGATCGTTCGATATGACCCCCATACGTGCTGAAGGTCCGCCGCCTATCGGCTCGATTACAGTTATAGTGTCGTTCAGTATGCGGAACGATATACCGACCCCTTCAAATTTACCCCTGAATTGTTCCATCACTGTTTCATTCTGCTTGGGTGGAATATATATTGAGTGCGGATCCAGAGTATTCAGCAAGCCCACGATTGCCGCATCGGTCAGTTTTCCGGTGTCGACGTCTTCCACATATGCTTTTTCGGTTATACTGAGCACGTCGCTGAACTTTTTGATCTGCAGGTACATGTTATCCGCAGAAATCAACTGATTGATCCCCATACCTGCAATAATACTGATAACGACTATTATAGTAATTGTGACTAATGAAAATCTTTTTTTCATTGCTTTTTCCTTAAAAAGAATAAACTCATTAATATAAGAATCCCTATCCAAAACAATTCTCATCCGTATTTAATATATAAAGGTACGTGAAATCGACGGAAAATCAAACATCATCCGTCACACTCTATTAAAACTACGGGAATCTATCGATAGAGTTGCTTTATCTTCCTTAATAGTTAAATAACGTTGCCTTATTTAGCGCTATTCGGATTTCATCTGCGGGAAAAAGATCACATCCCTGATTGAATCTTGATTTGTCATCAACATAACCAATCTGTCAATTCCTATACCCAGGCCTGCAGTGGGGGGCATTCCATATTCAAGAGCCCGTAAAAAATCCTCATCCAATATCTGCGCCTCCTCATCACCGCGCTTAAGAAGTTTCATCTGTTCTTCGAATCTCGCCCTCTGATCAATCGGATCATTAAGTTCGGAAAACGCATTGCATAATTCTTTCCCGTTCACTATTGCTTCAAAGCGCTCTACCAATCCCGGCTCTGTACGATGTTTTTTAGCAAGCGGCGACATCTCTACAGGGTAATCTGTAATAAATGTAGGCTGCATCAAGTACGGCTCCACCTTTTCACCGAATATTTCGTCTATAATTCCTCCTGCACCTGCTTTCGGATCAGTTTCAACGTGAAGTTCATCAGCAATTTTTCTCAATTCTTCCTCTGATCTGCCTCTTAAATTTTTTCCGGTTTTTTCCTCGATTGAATCAAACATTGTTATCCTTTTCCAGGGCGGTGTGAAATCAATTTCATTGTTTCCAACTTTTACCTGCAAAGATCCGTTAATTGCCATCGCAGCTGTTGATATCAGTTCTTCAACAAGATTCATCATCCAGCGATAATCCTTATATGCCACATAAAGCTCCATCATCGTGAATTCCGGATTATGGGTCCTGTCCATTCCTTCATTGCGGAAATCTTTTGAGATTTCATATACACCGTCATACCCGCCCACAATAAGTCTCTTGAGATACAGCTCATCCGCAATTCGCATGTAAAGCTTCATGTCCAGTGCGTTATGATGCGTAACAAACGGCCTTGCCGAAGCGCCGCCGTAAATCGGCTGCAGTACCGGGGTCTCAACTTCAAGGTACCCGCGTTCGTCTAAAAATCTGCGAATAATACTGATAAGCTTTGCCCGATTTATAAATACCTGCCGCACATTCTGATTCACTGCAAGATCAAGATATCTCTGCCGGTACCTTAATTCTTTGTCTGAGAATGGGTCGTACACGGTCTTGTTTCCATTTTCATCAATCTTTTCTTTTGCAACAGGCAAAGGCCGGAGGGATTTTGATAAAAGGACAATTGTCGATGCATGAACGGAAACCTCTCCCATTTTGGTTCGAAAAACAAATCCTTTTATACCGACTATATCTCCAATATCCATCAGCTTGAAGGCATCATATACAGAACCCAGGTCATCTTTTTTCAAATATACCTGTATTCTTCCCTGCGAATCCTGAATATGGCAAAAAGATGCTTTTCCCATTCTTCTGATCGACATAATCCTTCCCGCGACTGAAACCGTACGTTTGGGGTCATCATCGCGAAACCGTTCGATGATCTCAGCTGAGAGAGCATCCCTGTCAAATTCATACGGATAAGGATTTACTCCTAATTCGACAAGCTGTTTCAGTTCTTCCCTTCTGCGAAGCATCAGTACATTCAGATCTTCATATTCTTCAGATAACTGTGATTTTTTTTCTTCAGTCATTATGTCACCAAATCTCAGATACAATAATATTTTGAATCACAAAAACTCTCTGTAAAGTCTGATTCATTTTTTTAAAAACAATTAAGCCCAATGCCTGGATTTATTTTTATTCTTTGAACGCATTTGATACGAAATAATCTCCTCAATATCTTTTCTGCTTTTAATGCCGGTAAGTTCTTTTAGACCTTCAATTTCACTGCGAGTTAAGCTCCTCGAACTTCCCCGCGGCAGTCCAAGAGTTGTTAATCCTGCAAATGAGACACGATCCAGCTGTTTTACATCGTGGCCGATGGCTTCAAACATCCTTCTCACTTCACGATTCCTGCCTTCTCTAATAGTAAGCAGTACTTTCTTTCTTTTAGATCCATGAATAATTTCTGCATTGCCTGCCGATGCCGGGCCGTCTTCCAGCCTGACGCCCTTTCTAAGTTTTTTTAAATCATCATCCGTCACCTGCCGGTCAAGCGTGACCCTGTACATTTTTTCTATTTCAAATTTTGGATGAATCAGTGCATTAGCAAGATCGCCGTCATTTGTAAAAAGCAAAACGCCCGTGGTATTCCTGTCCAGCCTCCCGACGGGAAACACCCTTTCTTTCACTCTTACATACTTCATTACTGTTGTCCGGCCCTTTTCATCATTCATAGTTGTAATTGTATCTTTGGGTTTATTCAGCAGTATATATGCAAGCTTCTCTTCCAGATTCACCAACTCCCCGTTCACATAGATTTTATCCCTGCCAATACACACTCTTGTTCCCAATTCTTTCACAACATGCCCGTTAACTTTTACCCCTCCTGAAAGAATCAAATCATCGTTCTTTCTTCTTGAGCCGATACCGGCCATGGAAAGGTATCTGTTCAGGCGAACAGTTTCTTTATGAAGCCCTGGATCTTTTCTTTCCATACCTTCCATCTGCCCGGATGTTGTGAATATTCTTTTCCTGATTCTAATACAGTGCCAGATTTTGTTTCCTTTTCAGGTCTTATTTCTTCTGCATTAGTCTTTACAGGAGTGTCTATCGTTTCTTCTACATCTTTCCGTTCGACTTCGACATCATCTGCAATATTTGCTTCTGCGGATTCGGACACGCTGCTCATTTTTTCTTCCACCGCACCCAATTCTGTAATTATCTTATCATCTATTGCAGGAGCGGCTGGATTTTTATCCTCCAGCGAAACCTCTTCCGCGTTGAATACAATCGATTCCTGTCCGGTTTCATCCGGTATTTTCTGATCCGCTGCTGGTACTATTTTTATTTCACGCGTTTTTTTATTCTGAACGATTTCAACATCTTTTGAGTCAAGTTCCGATTTCTTTTTAGGGATATGAGGCAGGCGCGATTTAAAATCTTCCTGCTCTTTTTTCATGTTCTCTGCGCCTTGCTGCGCTTCGAGCATTCTTCGTTCGATCTCAAACTGGCTTTCTCCCAGGATCTCTTCAATTTCCCTTGGCTTCGGAAGATCTGTAACGTCATTTAATCCGAAATGCTTCAGAAACTCTTTTGTCGTACCGTACAGCAGAGGACGGCCGACGCTCTCCGCCCTTCCTGTTACTGCAACCAATTCTTTTTCCAGAAGAGTTTTAAGTACATAATCACAATTCACGCCACGTATCTTTTCAATTTCCGCTTTTGTAACAGGCTGTTTATAGGCAACGATGGAGAGAGTCTCGACACCCGATTGTGAAAGTTTCCGCCTTCCCTGTTCTTTATAAAGACGGCCGAGCCATTCGGCATATACGGATAACGTAGCAAACTGGAATCCTCCAGCAATCTGTATTATTCGATACGGCCTTACTGCTTTTTCATATTCCTTGTTTAAGTCGGTTATGCTCTGCTTTATAGTTTCCGTTTCAACATTTATTGTCCCGTTATTCCTTTCATTATCGCCCTGGCAGATTGCACGAATCTGATTTATCGATAAAGGTTCCTGAGCGGCAAAAATAAGAGCTTCTACAAGAGCTTTCAGCGTTGAAGGTATCTTAAGCTCTGTTTTTTCTATTGTCGTCTGTTCCTGCATTAAATAACTGCCCGCATTATTGACAATTCGCCGAACGGCTGTAGCTGGCGGATTATTAATTTCTTCGAACGTATAACTTCCAAAAGAGCCAGGAAAGTCACAATAATCCGTATCTTCTCTCTGAATTCCTTAACCATCTCGTAGAAAGTAGCTTCAGATCTCCTGGAAAAGAAATCTTCTATATACAATACCTGATCTTCCACTGTAACATTTATTTTTTCAATTTCATGGATCAATTTCTTCGGCATTCTATCAATCGCAAATTTAAACGATGCTATAAGGTCGAAAAAAGTAACGTCCCTGATCAAATCGTCGCCTGTTTCTTCTTCAATAACGTGCTCATCTGAAGAATGATACCCGCGGTAATTGACTTTCATCTGCTCGTCTTCGCATTTCTTCATCTCTTCGGACATTTCTTTGAAACGCTTATATTCAACCAGGCGCTGTACCAAATGTGTCCGTGGATCCGTTTCTTCCTCTTCACCCGGTTCAGGCGGGAGAAGCATTTTTACTTTTATCTGCATTAATTCAGCCGCCACAACTAAAAATTCACCCGCAATTTCGAGATCGAGCTGCTGCATATAATGTATGTATTCCAGAAACTCTTTTGTTATCCGTGCTATCGGAATATCATAAATATCCAATTCATCTCTTTTTATAAAGAAAAGCAGCAGGTCAAGCGGCCCCTCAAAATCCAGAAGTTTTACGGTATACGCATTCATCCCAGTTTCATCGCCTCATGAACTTCAGTCATTGTTTGTTCCGCTATTGTTCTGGCACGCTGTTCGCCGTTTTCAAGAATATTTTTTACTTCATCCATATGTGCTTCATAATATGCGCGTTTCTCGCGGTTTGGTGCCAGAGCTTCGATTATTCTTTTTGCGCAATTCATTTTACAATCAACACAGCCCAGTTTTCCGCTCTCACAACCTTCTCTGATTTCCGGGACCTCGGAGTGATTAAATTTATTATGATATGCGAATACAAGGCAAATATCCGGACGCCCCGGATCTCCCTTACGCACTTTCTGCGGATCCGTTACCGCAGTCCGTAATTTTTTAATAATTGCTTCCGGAGTATCAGATAATAAAATTGTATTGCCGACCGATTTGCTCATTCTTTTGCCGTCAAGGCCAGGAAGCCGGGCAAATTTTGTTATCTTTCCTTCAGGTTCCGGAAACACCACGCTGTATTGGCTGTTGAACCGCCTTGCTATTTCGCGTGTAATCTCTATATGCGGCAGCTGGTCCTCGCCTACAGGCACCACATCGCCTTTATAAAGTAAAATATCCGCTGCTTGCAGTACAGGATATCCGAGATGACCGTAAACCACATTATCCATCGCCAGATCGCGAATCTGTTCTTTAAGAGTCGGATTCCGTTCAAGGCGGGCTGCTGTAATCAGCATCGAAAAAATTAAATGAAGTTCAGTATGCTCTTTAATCTTTGACTGCCTGAACATCGGACTTTTTTCCGGATCGAGTCCCGCGGCGAGCCAGTCAATAAGCATATCTATAGAGTTTTCGTATATATTTGTTGTATCCGGATTTGTCGTTAATGCATGATAATCGGCAATGAGATGATAATTCTGATACTCTCCCTGCATCGCTACCCAATTTTCAAGAGCCCCTGTAAGGTGGCCCAGGTGCAGTTTCCCTGTCGGGCGCATTCCGCTAAGAATGATTTTTTTCCTTTTATTCAAAAGAACAATAGACTCCTTTCGTAGAACAATCTGCTGAACCGGTGCAAAACCTTCAGAACAAATAATATCTTATAGACCTCTGATCACACTATGCTTGTTTCAGTTCATAAACAGATACGGTTTCCAATGATCATCCACCGTCCCTACAAAGTGCCTGATGAACATGACATGATTCGGGCGAATGGGTTTACGCAGAAGAGACATTTGAGCTTCATGGAGAGTTCTATCTCCTTTTTTGTTATTGCACATAACACAAGCTGCAACCAGATTTTCCCATGAATCCTGACCGCCTTTTGCCTTTGGAATAATGTGATCCACAGTCAGCATCGTGTCGGTTCTTCCGCAATATTGACAGCGATGACCGTCGCGCCGTAAAATATTTTTTCTCGAAAGAACAATTTTTTTGTAGGGAACACGGACAAAAACGCTAAGACGGACAATACTTGGATACGGCATTGTGGTATAAACAGAGTGCAATTTTTTCCCATCACACGCAGCTATCAATTCAGCTTTTCCCAAATACAATAAGATAATAGCTTTCTTGACATTGCAGATGCTCAAAGGCTCATAATTGTTATTTAGCACCAGTACTTTTCTGCTTAATTTTGTATTTGTACTAATGGTTTCCGCGAATATACTGAAGACCCGTACACCTCCTTTTGTATGTTCGAGCTTTTAGCTCATAACTTTCTTGAAGTATATCGTTCTTTCCATTGAAAATATAGCATATTCCGGAGCCAGAGTCAAGAATATAGAATTGCAGGGACTTTAAATTTTTTTAAGATTAGCCAAAAATTTGGAATAATTATTTTCGGTGAAAAACGGGGATGTATAATAACCTTCCGGATAATAACGTCTTCAAACTTACTTCCGGAAGGCTATGAGATTACTGTTGAGTTACGGAAGGGAGCAAAATACAATCCTTTATTCTTATTGAGCCGAAATTATCCGGGACAATTTTTATATTTAGTTTTTGCCCTCCGCTGCCTTCATCTGCTTCGCATTCCAGGTAATAGATCTTTCCGGGTTCAGCTTTAAAAACAAAATCTGTTGAACCGTATATACCTGCATCCAGTAGGCCTGTCGCAAACATTTTGAATTTTACTGTCGATGTAATTTCGACTTTACCTTCGCCTATAAAAAACGGGTAATAGCCTTTGTTTTCCAGTACACAAATCTGATTCTCGTTGCACTTTATTTCAAATTCAGTTCTCTTTTTATCGTCAGGCCTGTAAAGGTAAATTAGACTTTTTCCTTCCGGAATTTCGTTTATTGGTGTAAAAGCCGGACCCTGCAAAGAAGAGGCGCACCCGCTGTACACCAATGCAATTATCACGGCAAACAGAAATTGACAAATGAGTGATGCAATCCGTTTCATATTCTTTCCTTATTGAAAATCTTCAATAATATACAAATCAAAATTTTATTTTATAAGCAAGATGCACCGAATTGAATTCTTTATCCATGTAAATATCGAGATTCTTGAGAAACGATGTAGACCGGCTGTAAACCGTATCATAGTCTTCAGCACTTCGCCCGATCAGATATCCGACCAGCGTACCGCCTAATCCTATCAAATAAATCGGCCAGGTTTGTATCGTCGTTTCCTGAAAATAACCCGTTGTCGTGGTCTCTTCTGTGCCTAACGCAACTGCTACACCGATTCCGCATCCTACAAGGCATCCTATCCACATACCTGTATTTCCCCAGTTGCCTTTAAACTCCTGGATTTGATCTACCTGGCTTAATGGAATTGCGAAAAGAGCCGGATTGCCTTTTTCATAAAATTCTACCGAATCTTTACCTATGACCAAGTATTGACCGTTAATCATTTTTGAATCTGTTGTAATTATCCGGCCGTTGCTGATAGCCTTATTTTCAGCAGCCGGTTCCTGGCTAAGAACCGGAATTGCTATAAAACACACAAGCAGAACTGTGATAATACTTTTCATAAATATACTCCTTCCTGATATTGTTTGTGTTTGGTGGATGTATCGCATGAGTATAAAAAATCACATTCCGTTTAAAAAGGTATTCCCAGATACAACTGCAATATCCAAATACTTTGCTGGAATTCTGTATCATAATTTGATGAATATGAGCTTATAGACACCTGCGATTCAAATTTTGGTTTTGTTGCTATGTAACATGCTCCGATGTTTACCATATCCAGATTTATTTCCAACTCTGCACCGTATGCAACGGCACAAGCCACGCCCGGTTCCATAATTGCTTCGGCATAGGAGTTATTATATCCCGCCTGACTTATTTCGAGTCTGATTTCCGGACTGGTTGAAATGCAAAAACCTATGAGAGGGGCAAAAAATAAATTTATTCCATTTGAATTAGTTGTTCCAATTTTCAGACCGCACATTAAAGGTATTGTTATCCAGCTGTCGGATACTCCTGAAGCATCGTACGTTGATACTGATGAAATACCCATATTTGTCGGATTTGCAATAAGACTCAAATTTATCAGAAAACCGATCTGCCCTCCCGAAACATATTGTAATCCGGCACAAAACCCTGTATTTGCACATCCATTGGTTTCATCGTCAAAATCTCCTGTAGGAAATGCGACACCGCCGAAGATGCTGAATGTTCCTCTTTTGCCGGATTTCTTTTTATCATAAGGCACAGCTGTATATCTTGCTGCAGCTACAGGCACGGGGTATGTGCTAACAGTCCTTATAGTATCAACCGGCGCATATTTTTCAATTTTTTCTACCTCGGACATTTTGAAAATCAGGATGCTCTCATCTGCTGTTTGAATCTTTATAGTCGAATCCGGAATAATCTCCAGAATTACACCTTTAATGATGCTTCCGTTTTTCAGGTATGTAATACTTCGTTCGCTGTTTTGGCCGTGCATAAAATCATTACATGCAAACAGCAATATGGATACAATAATCAGATTGATTTTAATTTTAATGACAAATTCCTTTTCCGAAATTGAAAGCTGCTATTTGAACATGATTAATCACTGCACATTTATTTGGAAGATAACCTGCAATGGATAATCAAGCGTATTCAAATATTGAAGCGAAGGATTTTACAAATAAAATAATTTAATGTCAAACAAAACTTCAAGTTTTAATAATTAATATATTTTATGCAGATCAATTATTTGATTTCTTTTACAATTTTTTCGACAGGGTCGCCGGATATTTCTTCCGAATCACCGGCAGCATATACATAAACCAGGAATGCAATAAGAATAACTACAGCAAGGACAATGAGTTTCATCATTTTTTTTATAATGAAAAATACTAAAATTCCTGCCATGCTGACGGCGGCTATTAAATACAGCCTGTTCGAAAGCAGCAGTTCAAAAAAATCGCTCATTTCAATTCTCCTGCCGCATTACATTTATTCCCTGGCACCGCAGGTATTCTTTTACCTGTGCAATGCTTAATATCCTATAATGGAAGACGGATGCTGCCAGCAGAATACTTGCATTTCCTTTTAATACTGCATCAGCGAAATGCCTTAATTCGCCGGCACCGCCCGAAGCAACGACCGGTACTTTAACCTGATCCGAAATTGCTTTTATAAATTCCAAATCATATCCTGCCTTTGTGCCGTCACCATCCATACTTGTCGGCAGTATTACGCCTGCGCCCATATCTTCGCACTGTTTTGCCCATTCTATTGCATCTTTTCCTACAGGTTTTGTCCCTCCCGATACGACAAGTTCGAAACCAGAAGGCATATTTGAATTTCTTTTCGCATCAACCGCAATAGTTATTCGATCCGAACCAAACTTTTTAACCGACTCTCTTACAAGTTCTGGACGTTTTACTGCAGCGCTGTTCATTGAAACCTTGGCTGCACCTGCTTCCATCAATAAATCTATATCCTCCAGACTGGAAATACCGCCTCCGACTGTCAGGGGTATGCTTATAACCGAAGAAACATTCTTTACCCACTCAAGACGTGTTTTTCTGTTTTCCAGTGTAGCCGCAATATCGAGCATAGCCAGCTCGTCCGCTCCTTCTTTCTGATAAAACGAAGCATTTTCTACAGGATCACCTGCGTCTTTTAGGTCTGTAAAATGAATTCCTTTTACTACACGCCCGTTCTTCATATCAAGACACGGCATAATCTTTACTGCATTCATAATTTCTCCGATTGTCTTTATATATCTTTTTTTATATTCGAATTAATTTATTTCAAATCTTTTTAGCCAATCTGTCAGTCCATTCGCTGAAATTATTCCAGTTTCTTAAGTCGCTGGCCGGTAATTCTGCCAGCAATCTAAATGCTATGCCCAGCTTAGAAGGATCGTATCTGCAGCTGACCAATTCGAATGGTACAGGTTTTATCCAGCAATACTCTGCAAATTGTCTGTCAATGTTTATTCTCTCAAACAGGATGATAAACAATCAACTAAAATAAATTCAGTCCTCCCTTATCGCATTTTCTGTCTGCAGAATATTTTTTACGTTGAATTGAGGTTTAACAACTGAAATATATTCAAATAAACAACCACTATCAAACAATGAATCTGTCTTTTATTTTTTTGCTGCTGTTTAGAAATCTGTCTTGATATATACCTCATTCCTTTTTTTCAGTTATGTAATCAGCCATATTAGACACTGAGTTCTCCAACGCTTCATTTAATGCTCTACCATGCATCAGAAGAATTATTTCAGTTTGACCAATAGAAGCAAACTCGGCAACTTTTTTCTTTTCTTTCACCGACCATACTTCGGCAGAAATTTTTGCGGTGCATTTATCTGCTCTTTGAATATCTTTTGTGCTGGCGCTGCTGCTTGAAGATCTGCCCCTGCTTGGAGCACTTACCGGCGCATTAGCCAATAAATTTTGAGGTGTCTGATCAACGCTTCTCGAAATTTCTACTTTTTTTATTCTAAGCAGGTAACTTTCATTTGTTTTTGTTAATAATTCGTTTATTCTGGCAGCATTATCATTTGGATTGGATTGATTTGTGAAATAATTGTCCGTGTATGCATTCGCGTCAATTACAACAATTGAATAACTTTCAAGCATATTTTTAATTTTACTTCCAAGTGAAGAAAAGAAAATAATATTTGATGGATATTCACTATTAAAAACTTTCTCAAACTCGCTGCTGGATATTTCAGGATTGACATACAATCTTATACTTGATCCTTTAAGACTTGTAATATCAAATCCTTCAGCGTTAAAATTCGATATTATGCTTTTCTGCACAGAACAAGACATTATAAATATTGAGCATATTAGAATGGAATATTTCATAGAAATGCTCCTTTTTTTTTAATGCACTCATACAAATATTCTTTAATTTACTGCTGTTCGATAACTTTAAATGGATAAAGTAAATGAACATTAGTATGGTATTAATTTAAGGTCTTTAGAAGAACTATGCAAGGATAGACTTTTAAGAAGAATTAATCGAGAATCGTTATAACAACCCTGCTTAAATTGTCCAGTAGGATTTTAATTCTACATCACTTTTCAGTTCGGTACGACAGATGAACTAATGACCGGATTTCACAGGTAAACTTGCTTTATTTCTGCATATATCGACAATCAAAGTTTTATATATGCAGGGATGCTTAATTGAACACCCCTGCATAAAATATTTTAGAATGTGTAGCGTATTCCGAGCTGCATTTGCCAGCGCGAAGAAAGGTCGCTTGCATAAGCAGGATCCGTCAACGTGCCGTAAGTGAAACGCGGCGTGCCTGAGACAGGATCAAGACCTGCGAAATTCAGCAAGAATGCTCTTTGGTTATTTACAGTTTTAATATATCCAAGGTCTCCATCTATCATATTCATGAAATTAAGGACATCCAGAGTCAGTTCGATCTTATGTCCCATTAAAGCCGGAATTTCCTGTGCGAGCCTGAGATCAATCTGGCCGTACCATGGCTCACGTGCTCCCATCCTGCCCGCAATTTCACCGCGATGCTTGCTCAGGTAATCATCGCCTGTTATAAATTGATTCAGTTGATCATATGCAGCGTCTGTATTCGGTAATACATCCCCGGATGAATTTAATAAAATCACATCATTCCTATCTCTGGGAATATATGCAAGATCGTTTTCAGTCTGTCCGTCTCCGTTAAGATCGCCGTATATAACCCATGAATACGGGCGTCCTGATACACCGCTGTAATAAAGGCCTATTGTCATTTCGTATCCGGGCATATCAAATCCCAATTCTTCTCCCCAATTAAATTTGTAAGCTATTGTAGCCATTACACGATGAGTCCTGTCATATGCTGAATATGAGAGCACAGGATGATTCGGATCTGTTGCATGATTATAGCGCCATTGAGAATATGCCTGCGAAGATCCTCCGCTGTTAAGATCTTTCGAAACACCGTATGTATACGCAAAATTCGCATCTATTCCGTCTGCTGAACCGAAACGCTGGAGTTGTACAGTTAGATTCGCCGAATATCCTTCATCTGTGTTCTTTAATAAAAGTACGTTTGTGAAATCTGCGCTGTTCCATTTTTGCACCGACCATCTTCCTGTCGTTGAATTCCAGGTACCATAAACAGGACGTCCATCGCCCGGCAGTTTGCCATCTGTAATAAGTCCCGTAGTATTGACCGGAGTGGTTGTTCCTTTCAGATTGATATCCTGGTACATAATATCATTTGTAACTTTTGAATACACACCTTCAACCGTACCTATAAAATCATACGGCAGTTTTTGATCCAAAGCCAGACTGGCACGTAATATCTGCGGCATTTTAAAATCCTCGTCAGTTACATCAACTTCCGAAGTATAGATTGGTGTGCCGCCTCTCGGCTGATTAAACGGATCTGACACAAACGGTTGTGTATAATATGACAACCTTGCAAACTCCACACCTGTATTGCCGTACTGGTTAGATATCCATACATAAGGAACACGGCCTGTAAACATTCCTATCCCGCCTCGAATCTGAGTGGATCTGTCTCCCATCACGTCATAATTAAATGCAATGCGGGGTGAGAACATAAGCTTGCCGCTGGGGACTTTACTGGTTGAAAGAGAGTAGCCCTGGGCCGAGAATGTTGAGTCGAATTTATGGTTATACGCAGGATTGTCAGGTAATGTCGGAACATCCATACGTATTCCAGCCGATATTTTCAATCCCGGCAATGCATTCCATTCATCCTGGACATACAATCCGTATTGAATAGCATTGAACTCAGCTTTCTGATCCGGATCACCCGTTGTAGAAAAACTCAGCGAATAACCGCCCGAAGCAGGCATATCATTTAAAAATTCTGCGAGTGTATTGAACGTATAGTTACCGTAATAATCACGGATATAGAGATTTGCAAAACTGAATATTTCGTTGTGCGTGCCAAATGTAAGCGTATGATCACCGGCAAAGAATGTAAAGTTGTCGGTAATTTCGATTATATCCTGATCCAGCCTGTTTTTAATACGGTAATTTTCGGCACCTGCAAGCAGACTATTGGACCTTCCATCGGCTCCTCTTACCTTAACTTGTACAAACGGAAAATCGTCTCCATAAAATTTAGGCTTATCTCTTACTGCTGTATAACTTACCAGGAATTCATTTGACATTGTATTGCTGAAAACGCTGTTCAATTGCAATACTGTTGAATTCGTTTCGTTCACAAGCTGATAGCGTGTATTTTCCCCATAAATGCCTGAATACGAAGGATTGTTGTCGTCTGTTCCGTTTGTATATGTATGGCGCAATGTAAGCCTGTGTTTCTCACTAAGGTTATAGTCTATTCTTGCGAATAAATTTATACTCTCGCGCTCAAAATCAATTTTTGTGAATGAGCCTGGATCGTATCCGTAGGATTTTAATTTATTCACAAATGCATCCACACTATCCTGCGATAGAGTGTATAAATTCGTGCCTGAAGCCGCCGCGCCGAAAGTTCGTGACGTGGGACGCTTGTATTGGGTCAATTCTGCGCTCGCAAAGAAGAAAAGATTATTCTCGATTATAGGGCCGCCCAACCGGAAACCTGCTTTAATTTCGGAGAAGTCGGCATAATCAGCTCTTAAATTATCCGGACTCTTTCCAATCATATCCTGATTGCGCCCGTAGAAGAATCCTGCCCCTGAATAATTGTTATTGCCGCTCCTGGTTACTGCATTCACGCCCGCACCGGTAAATCCGCTTTGCCTGACATCGAACGGCGAAATTACAATCTGGAATTCCTCGATTGCTTCAAGACTTATTGGCGAAACGTTTGAGAGACCCGGTGTTCCGCTTGAACCCAGTCCGAACAGATCGTTATAATTAGCGCCGTCAATCTGGATATTATTATATCTGTTATTTCTTCCCTGTGCGCTGCTGCCAATAAAGTACGGCGAGAGTTTCAGGTAATCGGTAAAATTCCGGGTTATCGTCGGGAGCATATCTATATTAGCCCGCGATACGTTCGAAGCCGCGCCTGTGCGTGCTTCGCTCATGACCGGATTTCTTTCTCCGATTATCTGCACCTCGCCCATTTCTACCGCTTCCTCAATCAATGTAAAATCAACTCTTAAATTCTGTGCGAGTTCAAGTCTGATATCGTTTTGTGCCTGACTCGTATAGCCGACAAATGAAACGAATATCGAATAAGGTCCTCCGACACGAAGGCCCTGCATATTGAAACGGCCGTCTTCACGCGTGCTCGTTCCATACTGTGTTCCTGAGGGTACGTGAATTACACGAACAGATGCGCCTACCAGCGGCTGTCCGGATTTATCCGCAACAATACCGTTTACCGATGCTGTAGTTACCTGGGCGTTAAGAAGTGATCCCGATAAAATCAACAGAACCACAGCGCAAACAATACTCCTGCAGCAGAAGTTACACATAGAAATTCTCCTTAGTGAAATATGGTAAAATAAAAATAGTGGATCGCTTATTTTTTCTAAATAAATAGGGTTGGATCAGCTTGATCATGGAATTTGCCGCTTAAATTCGAAACAAACGTAAGTAAGAAACTTTCGAAAGGCAAGTTAATTTAAAATTTTTTTATTGTTATCAGGATATGACACTGATGCTGATTAAGGACCGGTCTTAGGCGGTATCTTTAATACTTTTCCGACCAGTATTTTATTGTTCGTGAGGTTATTATATTCTTTCAGCTTATTCACAGTAATACCATATTGCTTCGCAATCGTATAAATGCTGTCGCCTTTTTTTACCGTATGCGTCTGTGCAGGCGAGAAGATTCCAGTGCCTGAAGTTTTTACCTGAGAACTCTTGTTTTTAATCGAATGAGTTGCGATTACTTTTACACGCTCGTCAGGTTTATCATAAATTTCCAGAATCTGTCCTGCATTAATCCGGGATGAACGGAGATTATTCCATTGCTTGAGTTCACTGATACTGACTTCGTAGATTTTAGCAATTGTTTCAAGTGTTTCGCCGGATTTTATCGTATGCTGGATCCAATCGGTTGTTTCAACTAATTCTTTTGTCCTGCCTTCTTCTGCTCGTACCGCTTCCGAAAGATCTCCCAGGTCGCCTTTAAGCATCGACTGCTTTTCAGAAAAACTCATACGATCCACTTTTCGCAGCAGTTTTGCTTTTGATTCCGGAACCCAGATGGCAATTGATTGGCCTGCATGGATATAGCTTCCGTACGAAATATCATTCCAGTTGCGGATATCGCTTGCCCGCACGCCGTACCATTCTGCAATATGCCCTATTGTGTCGCCGCGTTTAACTTTATAAACAAGTTTTGTTTTTCCTTTAGGCTGTTTTATTTCGCGTTTTGCATTTCTTAATTTTGCAGTATTTACTTTATCTCTCGCCACATACGATTTGATCGAACCGAAGTTCATTCCTTTAACATCTTTCGAATATTCGTACGGCACCTTGCTTTCAGCAATATCTTTCGGAAGAGGAATAGCCAGAACAGTGCCTATCGAAAGACGGCGATCGCTGCGAATATTATTCAATTCTTTTAATAATGAAACAGCCAATCCATATTTACGTGCAATAGTGGATACGGTCTCCCCGCGTTTGACCTTGTGAATAGCCCAGTCTTTTTTCTGTTCTGCCGGAATTTTTGCGTAACTAACAAGAAACGTGTCTTTTCTGCCTGGAGGAATCCTGAACCTGTATCCTGAAACGCCGGGCGGCGTGCACCATCTCAGCAATTCCGGATTCAACATTTGCAGAGTATCTATACTGGTTTGAGCACATTTGGCCAGGATACGCATATCGACACAATCGTCAATCTCAACAATATCATAAACAAGCGAATCGGCTTTTACAATATCCGTAAAGCCATGCTTTTCCGGATTCAGGACAATACGCGCCACGGCAATGTATTGCGGAATGTAATTCCTGGTTTGTCTCGGTAAGTACTTGCGCATTTCCCAAAAATCAGTTTTACCGCTTCTGCGTATAGCGCGATAAATTCTACCTGCACCTGCATTATAAGCACCGAGGACTAAATTCCAATCGCCTAAATCTCTGTATAAATCATTAAGATGCCTCGCCGCAGCACGCGTTGATTTTTCAAAGTCTCTTCTTTCATCTATCCACCAGTTCACGCGCAATCCGTACATTGAACCTGTTCCTTTTATAAACTGCCATAAACCCACTGCGCGCGCCCAGGAGCGGGCATCTGTTCTCAGACCACTTTCAGGCATAGCCAGATATGCAAGTTCTTCGGGAGTCCCTTCTTCTCTAAAAATCCTCAGCATAATCGGGTAGTACCTTCCTGATAGGTACAGCCATCGCTCTATATGCGTCCTTCCCCTTCCCATAAAAAACGAGACAGCCCGCTCAACGTATTGGTTAAAAGGCAAAGGAACCTGTGTTTGTCTTACTTCAACTTCCGGAATCTTTATTGCGGTTGTATCGCCCAGCTCGACAATCTGATTCAATTTTTCGCGCAGAGCATAAACAGAAGCGTCTGGACCGAGGCTGTCTATCTGGGCTATATGTTTCTCATAATCCTCGATCAGACTTTTGCTTAAATCCAGGTATTCTTTTGAGCTGTCAATACTTGCATATTCCGTCAATTCGTTCAGTATTTGTATAGCCGTTTCGAATTCCGCTCCGCAGCCTAATGAATCACCGGCTTGCTGCGATGCAAGAGCCAATAAATAATGCTGGCGTGCCTGCTCAAAACGCTGATATATTATATCAGAATCGAAATCCGATGTGTCGACTGAACCGTTGCCGTAGCCGTTGCCGTTCGATTTTCCGTTAGTTGTATCATCTGCCGAGTATAAAGAATCTGCAGAATTTGCAGGAGGTGTGCTGTTTATTTGGACTGCCTGATTATTTGGCGTATCTATATCGGGGCGTAATGCTTCTTCCGAAGAACAGCCGATAACAATAAAAGATAAGAACGTAATTACTAACCGCTTCATCAGCCTCAAAATTTATTAACTGAAGAAATATTTTATGTAAAGTAATGCAAGTAAATGAATTAATCAAGTAAATTACATAATCTTTGGTGGATGATGAAGCATACGGTATTTTTTTCGATGTCGAGGACAAATTGTAGCATCCGATCACCAGATCGGATAATAATAACATGATTGCGTAAAGGGTTTATAATAATCCGGTCGGTGACCGGATTCTACATCGTATGATAAAAAACCATTATTGCCGCGAGCTTCTTCCAAAGGAATGTCTTCGGCAAGCTCGTGGATTAGAAAACAAAAAGTATCATCGGGTTTTAACCCAATATTCATCGATTTTGTTTTGTCTTTTGTAGGGGCGATTCATGTTTACCCGCCTTTTTTTTGGCGGGAATTGCCCCTACCGGATTTTATTCAGCCGTCGAATTCATTCGATGGCGAGGACCAATTGTAGCATCCGATCTGGTGATCGGATGATGATATGATTACATAAAAGATTTATAATAATCCGGTCGGTGACCGGATGCTACATTCATTTCAAAATGTTTATTGATTTGATACCAGGTTATTGGACTTGTTTTATCAGTGTACGATACATCGTGCCCCTTTTACGGAAGCTAAAGCTTTCGGCTACCATCAATTTACTCTTCACTATTCACTCTTTACTTATCACATATCACTAATCACTTATCACCGCTTTT